>DAOWOF010000004.1 GCA_030642205.1 Desulfobacteraceae bacterium
CAAGCTTCCAGGACTTAGAGGCAGTATCTTTCAGGATATGGGAGAACAGCCAGTGCGAATTGATGTTTTTGGCAGTATTTTTGGTGAAGAAGCCAAAGACAATCATCTCTCTTTTATCCGGGAACAATATCTTTCAGCCGAACCTGTAATCTTTATTTCTGAAACTGTTAAAGACACACAGATCGAGGAAATGCTGATTGAAAACTTCGAGGTATATGAATCATCTGATTTTCATGACACATTAAAATACAGGATATCTTTGATAGAGTATATTAAACCGCCGGAAAAAATCGAAGCTGGAATGTTGGAAAAAGACATTTTAAGCATATCCGAAGATCGGTTCGATGCCCTTGTCGAAGATGTTGAACTCTCAAGCATGGATGGCCTTTTAAGCGACTTCTCGGATCAATTTTCCGACATGGATATAGATACATTACTGGATGCCTTGCCTCAGGATCTTTTAGATAAGCTTGGCGATCTTCTCGGCATAGGCTATGAAAATCATTCCGAGGTATTAAAAGATACGATCAATGATGCAATCAGTCTTGATTCCGATGGCATTAATGTAGCTGATACTGTGGCGGGATCCGCAAAAATCGCAGCAAAACTTGTTATGACCATACTTAGTGCAAGTGATGATAAAAAGGCAAGTTGGACAAACCTGGCGGAAAAATTTAAACAATTACTTTAATTAAGGAGGAAGATCATGGCTTTTACAATGGATGACCTAAATCAACTTGAAACAAAAATTACCGGCCCCGGTGGAGTATTAGAAAAAATAGGGGAGCTTGCTGAAGCTGGTGAAGAAGGAAAATCCGCCAAGATAATTGGTCTGATTGGTTCTATTATCGGTTTGATAATTACAGCTATCAAGGCAGCTATTGACTAGGGAGCGCCATATTATGGCGCCATTTGGCTTATTACTTTAGCTCCCTTATAATTTAATTATATTAAACAACTACAAAGTCGTAGCGGCTTTTTTAAGGAAGGCTGCAATCCGGATGTCGAAAATCGCTAATTAGCCGCTGCGCCTTGTCTCTTGTTTTTTCCCTCTCTTAGAGGTTTGGCCAAATCCTTACCACAAGGAGATAATAAAAGGTAACTATTCAGCGAATATACGCCGCAGCGCTAATCTGATTAAACCATGAAAAACTCATGGATAAGAGGTCGTAAAGAAAGAACCCGTTAAATATAAACATCTAATGATACACTAGGAAATTCTACAAATAGATTCAGCCCTGATGGGTTTTTTCTTAACGATCTCTAATACATTCAAACAGTTTCAAAGTTTAATCATATCAGTGTTGCGTGTCTGAAATCAGCATCTTTGAAATAGCTGAATAGTTGCAATAAAAGTCTTATACAAATGACGATATTGCATCCTTCATTTGAAATCGTCTCTGATTCAGGCCGTATTAATCCAGCCTTTTTACAGGCCCCTGAAATAATTACCGTGGAAAGAGATATTTATTCAGGCGCTGATACCTTTGAATTGATTTACGCGCCTGACGCTGACCTCCAATTTCAGACAGATGAGATAATTTCAATTTCTCTCGGTTATAATGATGAAAATCAGGAAATTATCAAAGGTATGATAACCGAGATTACAAGTGATCTTTCATTTTTGAAAATCCGTGGTTATAATGAGCAGATTTTTCTTGTGAATATGCATCTCGCCCAAACCTATGAACGTCAGAACGCGGGTGATATTGTAAGTGATATCTGCGATATTGCGCAAGTCCGAACAGACAGAATTGATAATGGAATTGATCTTTTCTTTTACTACCTTGCTCAAGATAAAAACTGTTTTGAGCATATCCATGATCTTGCCAGGAAAAATGGCTATGTAACCTATATGAACGAAGAAGGTAAATTAAACTTCTGTGAGCCTGGCGCTGGAAATGATCATTCAATTACTTATGGTGTTGATCTCCTTCAAATAATTGCTATTAGCCAAAAACAGGTCTACAGTGGAGTTCGTGTTTTTGGAGAAAGTCCCGCAAGTTCACAGGGAGATGATACAATGAGCTGGCTCACCAGTAAGGAAGATGAAATAAAAGCCGAAAAAGGCGATATGTCTGGCGAAGTTCTTGTTATTTCGGATAAGAGTCTGAGAATCCAGGAAGCCACAGCAAAAAGGGCAGAAGCTAAATTAAAAAGGATCCGGAAAGCTTCCTTGTATGGTAGATTGCTTATCATAGGAAAGCAGGACATGTTTCCTGGAGATCATTTTCATGTGGAGGACTGCTCAAACATCGACAAAGGCAAAAAACTTTTTATTAACAGGATTGTCCATATTTTTTCCAAAAAAGAAGGATTTTTATCCTATATTGATTTCAGGGAAGCATAGAGATACTTAAGCGGAAAATCATTTTGACACTTGTCTATACTATTCAAAAAATAATAAGGGCGGAAATCAATAAACTAAAGTTTTCCGAGCTTGGAATTATAACATCAATTTTTCCTCACAGCGAAGATTCTGACAAGGATAATTACGAAGTTAATGTGATGCTGAAAGGATCAGGGCTTGAATTAAGAAAGGTCCCGGTTGCCACAGATCATATTGGAAACGTTAATATTCCTGATGTAGGCGATCTTGTTATGATTGCGTTTATTAACGGCAAAATCGATCAACCTGTGATAACCGGAAGGCTTTATGATCAGGATAAACGACCTCCTGTGAATCTTGAAAAAGAATATCTTATCGAGGCTCCTTATGGAAGTAATACCCGCATTCAAATAGACAAGGACTTAAATCTTGTTCTGAAAACCGGAACGACCATTATTACGCTTAAAAATGATTCGAATATAGAAATTAGTTCAGCAGACAAACTCGAACTTTCAGTAGAAGGGGACACAAACCTCTCCATTAAAGGTCAGGTAAGCCTGGATGTGGAAGGCGATATTTCCATTACTTCAAATAAAAATGTCAATATTGATTGTAAAAATGCGGCAATCAAGGCAACAGGAAATATAGACCTTGGAGAAAGCGGTGGAGCTGTTATCACAAATATGACACATAAATGCTTTCTTACCGGCGCGCCTCCTGTTGGATCTGCAACAGTAAAGGCCAAGGCCTAGGATATGCCAGCGCCTCCAAAGGCACAAATACTTCCTTTTGTGCAAGCAGCTGCGTCAAAAGCGGGATTTACTGGCGAAAACATTTCAGATCTTTCCGATGTGATCGCGGATTCTGTGGCACAGGCGCTTTCCATATTCCAGGCACAGGCAAAAGCGCTGCCAGGAATACCCGCTGTTGTCGCTCCGCCTCCCGCTGCTCCTGTCGGCTCTACAGTGGGGCCGGGGATGCTGATGCCTCCTCCTGCGGGAGGCCCTGACAAGGCAAGCATAAAACCAATAGTGGACTCGCTTTTTTCAGCCAAAGGATTTACCGGAGAAAACATTTCAGACCTCGCGGATGTTATTGCCGAAGGTATAGCCCAGGGGATATCCTTGTTTACTGTAATGGTCAAGGTCGCGCCAGGGATCCCGATAGCAGGAGGAGTCACTGCTGCGCCGGGAACCTTAATCTAGGCCAATAAAGCAACTAGACTTCTTTCCTGAATCAAACAGGATCAATAAAATGCCAGCGCCGTCGAAAGAAGCTATCAAACCTTTTATAGACGGAGCCTTTGCTTCCAAAGGCTTCACAGGTGAAAACATTTCGGATCTTTCCGATATAATCGCGGAAGCAATTGCGATGGGCCTTGATCTTTTTTTAAAGCAGGTTATGGTCGCGCCAGGAATCCCTGCGCCTCCGCCTGCCGGCCCTACTTCCGCTCCGGGGACATTAGTTTAGCTATGGACTACTCATCATCAGGCAATGATTTGAAAATTAAGGACTGGAATCTGGGGAAGGATCTGGCCCCCAAAAGAGGAAACAAAACAGACTACTCAACTATTTCCGGCCTTGATAACCTTGCCCAGGCTATCAAGATCAGGCTCCTTGCCGCCAGGGGATCTTATACCAGGCTGGGGCATCCCTCTTTTGGGTCAAGATTGCATGAACTGGTTGGCGAGCTGAATAATGAAATTAATCTGAAACTGGCAGAGCATTTCGTAAAGGAAGCGCTTACGATGGAAAAAAGGATCAAGGCGATCAATAAAGTCAAGGCCGAGAAAAATTCCCATAACAGGGAAATCATTGATATTCGGATTAATGTCAGCGTTTCAGAAAGCCCTGGTGAATTAAATCTGGTAGTGCCATTCTACTGGGGAGCCTAAAAAGATGACCTTTATTCCAAGAAATTATGATCAGATCGTCGAAGACATGCTAACCAGCATCACAGGCGGAGAAGTTGGCGAGACGCATCTCTTTGATGAGACTCAAAATAATTATGAGCTGGGAACAGATCAAAGTAATATCTCAAATATCACCATGGTCTATTCCTTAAATCAGGAAGGCATTAATAAAGTCTTTGTTCCTGAGATTGATTATGTTCACGTTAAACCGAATATCCTTTCATTTATTCAGGGCGGCAGCAGACCGGATAATGGGACTTTAATCAAAGTAAATTATTATCTGGAAGATATTGAGCCGGTAATCACTGACCGCAATGTCGGATCAGTGGCAAGAACAATAACAGAAGCCTTTTCCAGAGAAATAGCCATTCTCTTTTCTCAGTTAAATGTTGTCTACAAAAGCGCGTTTATTGAAACAGCCTCAGGAACCGCTCTTGATATGCTTGTCTCTATTCTGGGGATTAACCGGTTCAAAGGAGGATTTGCTACAGGAGTAGTCAGATTTAGCCGCAATACTCCTGCTCCCGGGGATATTACCATACCTGCCGCGACAATTGTTTCTGATCTGGCGGATAAACCCCTTAAATATTTAATTACCAAAGAGAAGATTCTTCGCGCTGGTCAGCTTGAAGTGGATGTCCCTGTGCGGGCAACAGTTAAAGAACAAACAAGCAAAGCCAGAACAATAGTCCTGATGCCCAAACCTGTGCTCGGAATAGAGAAAATAGAAAACCCCGAAGAGACTGTTATTGGCACAAAAGAAGAAACAGATGATGAATTGCGGTCAAGGGCAAGAAGAATAATAAAGGGGAGCACAACAGCTACTATTGAAGCAATGAAACTAGCACTTTTAGGGATACCTCATTTAAGCTCGGTGAATATTGTTGACCGGCCAAAGGGTGTTAATGGCAGGGTTGATATTATTGTGGATACGGAAAAGGATTTTAATACAATCAGTCCGGAGATTAATGAAATACTCTATAAGCTAAAACCTGCAGGGATATATATAGATGTTTCCGCAACAACTAAAGTTTATCCTCAATATGATTTTACTTTGATTCCGAAAACATCTATTACCGACCAGGAAACGACTTCCTTGCAAACTGAAATATCAAATAATATTGACGAGTATTTTAAATCATTAAAACCCGGAGAAAATGTCCAGGCAAAAAGGCTTGTTTCCATAATCCTTTCATCTGACAAGATATACGATGTCACATACAACTCATCAGAGGTTAAGCTCCTTGACAAGGACAAACAGGAATTAATGAGCAGAGGACTTTTGAACGGAGATATTTTCGTTAACACGTCAGAGAAGATTACTTTCCAGAATGAAAATATAGCCCTTAATTTTCTTGCCGAGGAGTCAATTTATGATTCAGGCGCTGAAGATGAGGTAATCCATCCTGTCTTTGTGGATGTTATAATCATGATTTCGATTGAAACAGACCGTTTTGATTTTAGAAAGATCAAAAAAATTATTGAGGGAAAAACGCGTCTGTTTTTTGATAATCTGACTCAGGGGGACAGATTCTATCTCAAGGATCTCTTCCTGGCCCTGGAAGATGAAGAATCAAGATATATCATAATTAAATCTGACTCAATGATAAGAACTATTCATTCCATGGACGGGATTATTCTTAACTTGAGATCGGATAATGATATCGATGAAATCAGAAACCAGGAAGAGCTGAGAGTTCTTTCCGTGGAAATCTCACAAGAGGATTGATTGTGGCAAAAATTGAAAATAAATCTATTGACCGTTTAATAGATAATTTGCCATCCTTTTTTCAAGCACAAAAAGGGATGCTGATTCATTCCCTTTTTAAGGCTGTGGGGCGGGAACTGGATGAAATAGACATCGGGATGGACCATGTTTTCAAATCCTGGCTTGTGGATTATGCGGATAAAGATATAAACGCAGCGGGATTGGATGATGACCTCCTGAAAAATGCCCGCATCTTTGGCATTACAATCGAGGAAGGCGAAACACCTGGAGAATTTAAAGACAGGGTTAAAGATGCTATTCTTGATTACGCATTTAAAAGACCGGAAAGGATGCCTGATGATCTGACAAGAATAGCGCTGATGTTTGATCTCAAACCTGAGTCTGATGAATCAGCGGAAACCTTCCGAAAAAGGCTGAAGGCCACCATCCATATTTACCTTTCAGGTATGGGAACTATTGATGCCATTATTGGAATGACAGCATTAACCTATCTGTTTGATCCTGAAAAAACCAGTATAACCAGGCCCTCAATTGAAGACCCTTTTACAACCACAGCCCTTTTAAAAAATACATCTGACAAAATATCTAAAATCAAAACAATTGAAAACCCTCCTGTCAAAATAAGATCAAGACAGATAGATCTTTTCCACGGGATAATATTTGAGGTTTATAATAAGGGCTTGTTTGATGTTTTTTTTGATATTGAAATACAAACACAGGCAAATGGGATGGCATTTCCTGTTATCACAAATCTGACTTCACAAGAACAATTGATATTTAATGGTATTATTCCCAAAGATGAAATATTCCTCGCGAAGGCCGGATCAGACAAGGCCAGTCCTTATACAATATATATTGGAAATAGAACAACAGAAGGCCTTAATTTATGGAAAGGCGATTTCTTTGATTCCGGAAAATTTGACTACGCGTATTTTATTGAACCAGGCTCCAGGCTGGTATTGCCTATTGGCAGATCTGAAATCAGATTTGATTTAAAGGATCCTTTTTATGACGAAGCTTTTTTTAACGCATCAGTATTTCAAATGGATGAAGTCGGACAGTTTGATCTCAAGGCCTTTGATAATTGCGCCTTTAAACCTGCCCAACCCAATGGCAAATTGACACTTTCCTGGGAGGAAAGAAAGCCAGCTTCCTTTAAAATCGATCTGCCATTTTCACTATTTTCCGAAGAACAGGCCAAAACCATCAAATTAAAAAAGGTAATAGCAGGAATCAAACCGGCAGGAGTAGAAGCAGTTATAGGAACAAACAAAGAGCTTGCGCTGGAAGAAGTTATATTAGAGGATGAACTAAAAGAATACGCCTTAAAATCAATTAATTATGAACAAGTAAAAAACACAGATTTCATTAATACCTTTAAACTCAAAAAATCGGGACATGAAGAAGCTCAAGACATGTTTGATACATTAAAATTCAGGGGTATTTTTGAAATGACAAGATTTGAAGAGTCTTTATTCATTTAAATGAGGTGAACAATTGAATGAAATAAACAGGATGAACGGCAAAGTCAGGCTTGTTTTAAAGAACAAACAGGGAAATATTATTCAAAAACAGCATATAAAAAATATGATCCTGAACAGCGGAAGACAACTTATGGCCAACCTGTTTGCAGGACAAGTCGCTGGCGGCGTGGAATATCTGGGGATAGGAACAGGCATATCAACTACAGATCCTTCAATGGAAAGTCTTGAAGCAGAAGCCAGGAGCCTTGTTCCAGGAACTTTGGCAAGAGCCCAGGTCACAAAGGAAATAAGAAGTACTGAAGATGGCAGCACAGTTATAGTTGAAGGAAATTTTTCAGGTGACAATTTTGTTGCTGATGAGGAGTCTGAATTAAAGATTACTGAGGCTGGCCTCTTCACTCTTAATAGTGAAGAAGGTGTCTTATACAACAGGGTCACTTTTGATAATATTCCGCTAAGAAGAGGTTATGAGTTGACACTTGTATGGAATATTGGGTTCCCTAGCTAGAAAAAAATTCATTGATTGACTATATACGCTTGAATTAAAGGAGAGTTCTTATGTCCAAAGAAGAAACACCCTTATTCAATCCCGCGACTCCAGGAGGAATCATAACATCCGAGGGATGGAATAATATTCAGAGAGAATTAAGATACGCGATAAGGCATCATAATCATTCTGTTGATGGCGTTATTAATGACGCGGAAACCACTGATGATGCCACATTAATCGGAAGCGATGAAATCGCAGATGGCGCTGTCACTTTAAGTAAATTAGCGGATGACATCAATCTTGATCAGGAGCTCGCTGATAATGCTGTAACAACAAACAAAATTGCAAATGGCGCTGTTACCTTAAGTAAATTAGCAGAAGACATCAATCTTGATCAGGAACTCGTTGATAATGCTGTAACAACAAATAAAATTGCGGATAATGCTGTAACAAGCACAAAGATAGCAAATAACGCGATAACAAATTCTAAAATAGCGTCAGCTACAATTAACCATATTTCCAGCCAAATTTTTGCAAACTTAATGGAAGCAAAATGGGAGAAGTTAAAGCTTGAAAGAGGCTGGCAGACTGAAGGAGATTGCGGCTGGTATAAAGATCCTCTGGGAATTATTCATTTACGGGGAATGTTACACCGCGGACTCAAAGAGCCTGTTGCTCCTGTTGCTGATCTCCCTGAAGAAAACGCTCCTGTATCAACGATGTTTTTTCCTTGTGTTAATATACAAATCACGCAAATGGTTCGAAGAGAATTTAGAAATGAATCAGTAATCTCTGCGCCATTAACAATCACAGAACGAGGGGAGATTATTATAAACCTTAAAGAACCTGCGATATTTCAGGAAATGTATCGAATGCTTTTCACAAACGAAATAGAATTAAGATTCGTCAATGTTTTATTAGATGGTATATCCTATAAAAGCAAATCAGTCAGACACAGATGAAAAACAATCAGAATATCTTGCCTGTTTTTAATAAAATAATTGATTTTAAAACAGCTTCTGACAAGAATATCTTTTTTCTTGTACCGGAAGAGGCTGCTGTTATAAAGGCCTCTTTTTTATTCCAGGGAAAATACCTGTATCAAACTACCAGTTTTAAAGACAATTCTTCCTTCACAGAAATACTTCCAGTCCCTGATGAAAATAATGGGCTTAAAAGCAATTCAATTCTAATAGATTTTCACCAGCAAAGGTCCATAGAGTCGATCAGGATTGTCCTGAAAAAAGAGGAGGCAATTGATCCTGACAAACTTGTTTGTATTATACGGATATGGGGAGGCAATCAATGGATCCTTCCCCAGCCAAAAAATGTCCTGTTTTTTAAAGGCAAGGGCTCGCCCCTTCAATATTCAATAAATGAGGGATTTTCATTACTCAAAACAGATAAAATCTTTTGTAGTTTTGTTAAGATTATCAATCCTGATGAAACAGATGCAAACAAAGATGTTAATATTGGAGATTCCCCAGCCGATGATCTGATGGAGCTATTGAATTTTGATACATTAAAAGGGATTGAAGAACAGCAGTCTCTTGATGTGGCAAGTCTTGAAATACAAACAAAAGACGCCATTGCTTCCTTGACAATAGGCGAGCCGGGAAAGCCTCCTTTATTTATTAAACAGGGGGAATTAAGATCCGAGGATAATAAACCGGAAGAGATATTAGATTTTCAGACAAATATCGCGAAAGCCCTGTTAAATACAAAGTCATTCCCTGTTGATCAGCTGGATATTCCAGAGGAATTTAAATCATATCTAAATCCGGATGTCTCTTACCACCCGATTGCGCTTTCTATCAAAACAGCGTCCAGCGGGACCTTGTTTATCAACAGCATCGACATTGGACATATCTTTATCAAAGAGATCTTCTCATCTGAACCCGGACAAACAGCAAATCAAATATCCGAGGTTAATTTTAATTATGATCCAATGACAACCAGGGTGGATGAAAAAACTATTTACGTGCAAGTTCAAGAAGGGTCAACGATAAAAAAGCTCTCCTTTGAAATTAAAGGAAGCATTAATAAAAACAGATTGGTTCCCCTTGCGAAACTTGACCCGCAGCCTGACATATATCCTGATAACATCAGCATTTCAGCCCTGGCAAATCAGAGCCTTTTTTCATCCTTTACTGTGGTGGAAGGGTTTTTTGCTATTAATTCCATTGGAATAAGAATTAAACCAGTATCAGATACATTATCATTAAAGGCGCTGATCCTGTATGATCTGAACGGAAGGCCTGATTATAAGGGAAAGGAGCTAGCGTCATCCTTAAAAAAATATGAGTCCCTTGATGGAGAAAAATATCAATGGCTCAAGTTTGAATTAGACAATCAATTGATCCCGGAAAATAATACAACATATTGGCTAAAGATAGAAGTCAAGGAAGGAGAAATGGCCTGGCAGGCTGAAAAGACATCAGCGGCAGATCAATTATTTGTTTTCAGACAAAAAAAAGAAATACTGATGCCTTGCGGCCCGCATCTTGATTCTTCGCTTACACTAATAGCGAGATTTTTTTATACCCCGGAAAATTATCGGGAGCATCTCTCCGTAAAAATAGATACTCAGACTAATTATATCCCCCTGGAATCTGTAGATTCTATTGATACAACATTAAAACTGGACCTGGATACAGGCTGCCAGGAAAATTATTTCAAGATTAATTTATGTTCAGAATCAGAAGGAAAACTTGAGCTATCCAATCTCAAATTATATTATGAAGATAGCAATAATCCTGTTTATATATTCTTGAACAACGAAGATATAAGCAATAATACCCTAACCATTCCTGATGAACTTTCCAGAATTCCTCTCCATGCCATAAGCGGGATCGGAAAAAAATATGCCAATAGATTAAACGAAGCCGGCATTAATAATATCAGAGATCTTGTCTTACTCGAAAACCACAATCTTCCGGAACTATCAAGTTCCTCCGGCATTACTAAAAACAGGCTCATTGACATGGTTTCCAAGGCATTGACAATTAATCTGGTTTACTCCGGCAACCTGCCACAACTCGTGCTGAGTTCAGGACGGAAATTTCATGAATTGCTGGAAATGCCTACTTCTTATTTAAGTGATTTGCTCAAAATAAGTCAGGAGTCTGCCAAAGATTTCAGAAATTCTGCCATTATTCTGGACGCAGCCACTGACAGAAGCATGGAAATAAAGAAACGATGAGTCAAGATATGGCGCACCATTACAGCCCCGCGATAAGTCTTCCAGCATTTTATCTATAGTCATTGTCTGTCGCTGTTCAAGAGGCTCTCACCGTGACATAATTTATATCAAGAAACATATATACTGTCCACGGAATGCCACAATATTTACATGCATTGACCATGTTTCCTTTGATAACTCTTTACATTTTGGAATAATTATAGTAGATCTTACTTGAAAGCAAGATTTGGGGAATCATAGTCCTTATTATATTTAGTAACTTATCTAAAAAAACCTTAAACAAATAAATCTTGCATTTTCTTTAGGCTAAGATTAGTCAAATTATGCTGATTATTTTATAATACCAAAAGATTTCTTTCCATTATTTTGCTGGCATCATGTATTAATTATACATATTAGTGAATAGAAATATTTATTTTTTAATAAGGCATTGAATCTTGAGCATCTTCCCCTGTAATGTCAATGCTGTAAATTGACAAGTTCCCTTTAGCCTTTTGTTCACGGCGGCTTCGCCGTCGTAAACCGCAATTATACATTCCATGTAGAGACGATTGTAGATACCTAATATACGAAGCTTTTTTCAGAGCAAGCATAATATCCTGCGGTTTAGTATGATTTTTTTGTATTTCTGCAAGTGCCTCTACAATCTGCATTTCATTCAAGGCCGTCAATATTGACAGATAAGACTACATTACTGTCTGATTGACTTCAATACTATTTAATAACCTTATAACCTTTTCAGAGCGATGAGCCATGGCGTTATGTATCAAGTGTTTGATGTGAAAGAAATTGGAACGCTATAATGTCATCCTCGCAAATGCGGAAATGACGGCTATCTTTACGACGATGTCATTAACTTAAGGCATAGATTTGTAGCTATAGCAGTATTTTCTTTTAACACCTTGTAATTGCGTTGAAACGACCGGTTCGGTCGAGCAGTCTCGATTGTATTCACAAAGATTTCATGTAGATCTTTTATCAACTCGATTACCTTTGCCTGGATTCTCTGAAACAGCAGAACAATTACATCCTTATAATTTTAAAAGCGCCTGCGCGAAATTGAGTTGGTGTTTGTACTTATCTTTTTCTGAAATTGTATAAGCTTATTCTAAGCTAAAAAACTCAATACAGAAATAAGATTTTTTGAAAACACTTTTACATGAAAATCTTGATAAACGGATAGAACTGATTTTCCTGCAATGTTCTCAATTTCAAGCCAGAGCTTCATGTATTTGTGGTTTTCTCCAACAGGCCATCCTGGATGCTAAAATTCCGCAAAAACATCAGGGGACAGGCTTTGGGTGAGTTACGGTGTATGGCAAAAAATTCTTTAGAAAAAATAACTTTTTTAAGAGATCCTGTAATTTATTGACGCGCATTTTGGAAGGCAGGCTCTGTGCCACAATGAAGATTTCCTGAATATTCTGATCGCATATTTTTTTCCTTTCCGAATGATTTATTCTGGATATCCTTTCAATAAAATACAGCATTTTAAAGCCAATATTTCAAGTGTTTTAAGTAGGTTGTCCTTAAGCTAATGATATTGAGCTTCGCCTTTGAAAAAGATTCAATTTTGTGCCACTATTCAGCTCTTCCAGGGATATGGATATTAGCTGGATAGTTGTATTTTTGTTTACGTTCAAGGAAATCGAACATTTTAACCACAGGAATATACCCCAGTACTTCGAGGATTAAAATTTGATGGACTCGTAAAAAGTTCATCAACCGGCCGATGGAGACAAATCCCTGTCTGGGGTGAAGCCATATTTATTATTTGCGAACAAAAAGGAAAAAGGCGGCAGAATAATACTCTGACGACCTGCGCCTTAATGTATTTGACTAATTTTCAGGGGGGCAAAATGTTTGACAGCATGGAAAAACAGATATTGAAAAGGAGATTGATTCTTGCGACAGTCATCTTCTTTTTTCTTTGTGGACTGGTCTCTGCGTATTATGCCACACAAACCGGAGATAGTTCAAAAGCGGGGATCATAACTCTGCATGGATGGGTCGAAGGCACAGAAGTTTCAATCTCATCTAAAGTTAGAGGCGAACTTATAAAGCTGACTGTTGATGAGAGTTCTGATGTCAAAAAAGGAGATTTAATCGCCAAGATTGATTCTGAACGGATTCGTTCACAGATTGATAATGCCAAGGCGCAAATAAAAGAAGCCAAGGCAATGTATGAAAAAACACATAACCAAGTTGAAATTCTTGAAAGCAGACTTGAAGGCGCGAAAATCGCCCTTTCTCTGGCAAAAGAGCAATCCAGTGCAGAAATCCGTCAGGCCAAAGCAAGGCTGGAAGCAGAAAAGGCAACACTGGAACAGGCCGAAAGTAATTTATCCAAGGCAAGAAAAGATCATACCCGGTTTAAGTCATTAGCAAAGAAAAAATCAATATCTCAAAGTGAGATGGATTCCGTTGAGGATGAGTATCAGGTGAACCTGGCTAAAGTTGAAAGAGCTACAAGAGAAGTCATCCTGGCAGAAGCATCTCTCTCTCTGGCAAAAGCCTCTATCATTGGAATCGATTTAAAGAGAAATAATATAAAAATACTTGAAAAGAATCTATGGCGGCCAGGACAGATGAGAAAATTGCCAAGGCTGTTATTGAATCAAAGGTAGCCCAAAGAAATGAAGTGGAATCTGCTTTTTCTGATACGATTATCATAGCTCCTGTTAACGGTACTGTTACTGATAAGGTAATTGAAGTAGGAGAGGATGTGGTTCCAGGGACACCAATTGTTGTATTAACTGATCTAAATTCCCTTTTTGTAAAAACCTATATTGAGCAAAGTGAAATAGGAAAAATAAAGCTAAACAATCCATGTCGTATTTTTGTTGATTCTTTTCCGGACAGATTTTTTAAAGGGCAGGTAATTTTGGTTGCATCAAAGGCCGAATTTACACCCAGAGATATACAAATGAATGAATATCGATCCACAATGGTTTACAAGGTGAAAATTGGTATAAATAATCTTGAGGGTGTCCTTAAACCTGGAATGCCGGCTGATGTAAAGCTTAAATGGGATACCGACAAAACATGGGAATAATAGATAGCGCCAGATTAAAAGATAATGTCGTTCTTATTGAGGGATTAACAAAAAAGTACAAAGAAAGAACTGTTGTTGACAATCTGAATCTTAACGTTAAAAAAGGTGAAATATTTGGCCTTGTAGGGTCTGACGGAGCAGGGAAGACAACCACAATCCAGATGTTATGCGGAATTCTTTCCTCTAACGCAGGCGTCATGTTTATTGACGGCCATAATGTTGAAAAAGAACCTGATGTAATACGGTCAAGAATTGGCTATATGTCTCAGGATTTCACCCTGTATCTTGATCTTACTGTCGAAGAAAATATTGATTTTATGGCAGACCTGAGGGGAATTAAGACTGAACAAAGGGAAAAACAGAAAGAGATACTGCTCAATTTTTCAAGGATGGCGCCATTCCGCAACAGGAGGGCTGCCGACCTGTCCGGAGGGATGAAAAAAAAGCTTGCCCTCAGCTGCGCCTTGATACATCGTCCCAAGATTTTGATTCTTGATGAACCGACAACGGCTGTGGATCCTCTCTCACGTAGTGAATTATGGAAAATATTATATGAATTTCTTTTTGAAGGCATAACAATCCTTATCTCCACACCTTATATGGATGAAGCGGAGCGATGTCATCGTGTCGCGATGGTGCAGGAAGGAAAAATAATTACCTGTGACACTCCATCTAATCTAAAAGGGCTAATAACCCGGAAAATCGCTTCATTTCATACTAATAATATAAGCAAGGCTTGCAGTGTCCTGAAAAATGAGCTGTTAATTTCCGGACAGGTATTTGGAGACAGGATAAATGTATTTCTTGATGATCCTGATCTGGAAATGCCAAAAATTGCAAATGATATGGCCAGGAGAGATATTATCCTGGATGATTGGGAAGAAGTTTTGCCTACCATGGATGATGTTTTTCTATCCTTTCTCCAAAAAGATTTAAAAGAAAACACGGCTATTAAAAATTTATCGTTCAATTTTCATGGAAATCAGCAAAAACCTGTTGTAGTATCCTCAATCTGCAAGCATTTTGGAGATTTTGTAGCTGTTAATAATGTAAGTTTTGAGATTGAACCTGGTTCTGTTTTTGGCCTTCTTGGGCCAAATGGCGCAGGAAAGACAACTACAATAAAAATGCTTTGCGGTCTTATCGTTCCTACTCAGGGAGAGGCCTTTGTCGCCGGGTATAGCATAAAGACTCAACAGCGTCTGGTAAAAAGCAGAATAGGTTATATGTCCCAACTATTTTCTCTTTATCCTGACCTGACGGTTCAACAGAACCTTGATTTTTTCGGGAGCATCTATGGACTTCCAAAAAAAGAAAAAATGAAAAAAATTGATTGGGTTCTTGACCTGGCCGGACTAAAGGGAAAGGAAAAATATCTTACAAGCGAGCTTGCTGGCGGATGGAAACAGAAACTTGCCCTTGGATGCGCTGTAATGCATCAGCCCGAAGTGCTTTTTCTCGATGAACCTACATCAGGAGTTGATCCGATAGGCCGAATAGAATTCTGGGACGCAATTTATGCCTTTTCTGAAGCAGGAATTACGACAGTTGTAACAACCCATTTTATGGATGAAGCCGAACATTGCAATATCCTTGGACTTATGACAGATGGAAACCTTGTGGCCATGGGAAGTCCTGGGGCATTGAAAGAAGATCTATCTGTCAATTTTTATGAAATTACCACATCCTTAATCCTTGAAACATATAATCAATTGATGGGATCTAATCTGATCTTTCAGATGGCGCTTTTCGGGGATAAAATTCATGTCCTGATTGACAAGAAGACAGGGGAGATGACGAAAAAACGACTGGAGGATGAAGGTATAAAACTGGATGGAATTGAAAAAATTATGCCAACCCTTGATGATGTGTTTATTTATCATATTAAAGCAGGGGAACAAAATTGATTATATAAAGGCATTGTTAAATATAGGTTTTTAGATAATTAATTTTACAATACCTCTCCTTTTCTCCAACCCTGCTTTTCTTAAACGTAAATGAAATTGAGGCATATTCTAATGGATTTCAATAGAATCTGGACAGTAATGAAGGCAGAGTTTCTGCACATAATCAGAGATCCAATAAGTCTGATTATTTCCCTTATCATGCCGCTTTTTATGCTTTTCTTATGCACATATTGTCTCTCATTTGAACTTAAAGACTTAAGGATTGCTGTTTTTGATATGGATAAAAGCGTTGAGAGCAAAAGATATATAAAAACACTTGATAATTCATCATGTTTTAAGGTTTCCTATGATCTTTTGGAATATGATGACGCGTTTGATATCATGTTAAGGGGAAATACTCGATGTGTTGTTATTATTCCGCCCGGATTTTCGAGGGAGATTAGTTCAAATAAACCGGCAAAAATTCAAACTTTTATTGATGGAACAGATACAAATGCGGCTCTGAATATCGGGAATTATCTAAGCGTCATAAATGCATCCTACTCATATGAGATAGCGAACGAAGTTTTAAACAAACAGGGACTGCATCTTAACCTCCAACCTGTAAAGCTTATTCCCAGAGTATGGTATAATCAATCTCTCAGGGAATTTACATATTCTGTTACAGGGACATTCAGTTTATCTATTCTCGGATTTATCCCTATTTTGAGCGCCCTGGCAATTGTGAGGGAAAAGGAATCCGGATCCATTCAACAGATTTTTGCATCGCCAATCCAGTCATATGAATACATTGCCGGTAAAATGTCTCCTTATGTAATTATGCTTTCCCTTGATTTCATTCTTATTATTATTTTTGGCCTCTGGTGGTTTGAACTTCCGTTCAGGGGCAGTTTCCTGCCTATCTGCATAGCCACTTTTTTTAATGTTTTTGCGTCAGTTGCAATAGGATTTTTTATTTCGACTCTCACAAAAAACCAGCTTACAGCCATGCTGCTTGGAATTATTTTCACACTTATGCCGAGTTTTTTGTTTGTTGATGCCCTTATCTCAATAGATACCTTTCCGGTTGGATGGGAGGCTGTTTCTTTTTTCTTTCCCGGGAAATATTATACTACAATTATCAGGGCTGAAATTCTTAAAGGAACCGGTTTTATGGATTACTGGAAGGATGCCCTTTCGCTCTTAATATATTGTCTTGTTCTTTTTTCAATATGCGCTTTGATTGTTAAAAAAAAGAAGATATAACCTGGGGGACAAATAATGAATCGTATTTCAGCATTGATTAAAAAAGAATTTATTCATTTTTACCGTGATCCAATATCAGTGTCCCTTATTATTTATCATTTTACTCTCTGAGTAATTCTATGCGGGTACTGTTGGATAACAGATGCCAAACAACTCAACACTATTGTTTATGATATGAACAGGACTTACGTCAGCCGTGATCTGGTTGATGGATTTATGTCAACTGAATATTTCAATCTTCACTCTTATGCTGTTAATATGAAAGAAGTCGAAGATGCGATCGATCACGCTGATGCGCGAATTGCGTTAATTATTCCTGCGGATTTCACCAGAAATCTTAATGATGAAAAACCTGCAAAAGTCCAGATGATCTGTGATGGCACAGATGGGAATCTGGCTGGACAGGCATTGGGTTTTGCGGAAAGAATAATCGCTTCCTTTAATGAGGATATTGTCATTGATAGACTGAAAAAGAAGGGTATTGATATTTCACAGCTTCCTGGCATAGATAACAGGTCAAGAATCCTTTATAACCAGGAGATGCAAGGCGTTTATTATGTTGTAATTTATCATATTGTTGTCGCGGGGCTAATTGGAGGGCTTCTCCTTTCGTCTACCGCCCTTGTAAGAGAAAAAGAACGAGGAACTATTGATCAGTTAATGGTAACTCCAACCAGATCATGGGAGCTGCTTCTTGCCAAAACAATAACGCCAATATTAATTTCAGTTCTGGCAACAGTTTTTTCTTTTTTGGTGGTTTTTTACTTTGGCGTTCCATGTAGAGGGAATCCTGCTGAATTTTTACTTTTTATGGCCTTTTTCCTTATTGGAATAACAGGAATTGGTATTTGTATTGGTGTATTTTGCAGCAATATGCTTCAAGCGATACTTTTATCTTTTGCTGTCTGGTTTGGTGGAATCTTTATGGCAGGCATTGTAACTCCTATTGATAACTATGTGCCTGTCTTAAAATCTATTGCTCAAGTTATACCTACTTATCATTTTAATATTGCGGCAAGCGGAATATTTCAAAAAGGCGTAGGAATGGCAGTCCTGTGGCCGGAGGCCCTGAAACTGGTTTTAACCGGAGTAGGCCTTCTTGCAATTGGTTGCATTATGGCCTATCGGGAATTTAAACAGTAAATACATATAATAGTTCATGGGACTTTTTATATGTATATTTTTTGAAATGTTTTATTTTTTTTGGGCTTGACATGTTTTTAAAAGACAATAATCTTACCAAGATAATTTTGCTAATCAGTCTTTTTTTAGTTCTTTATTTTTTTAATGACAAAATTACCACAAATTATAAATGGTCAAAAGACACGCAGATGCGGATGTCAACCATAAAAGCAATTGGCGGACCAGCTGTTCCAATTATTGCTCAATGTTGTAATTCAAGAAATCTGCATGAAGGAATTTACTTACGTAGAAGCGACAATCCAGGTGGATATTGTTTCCATTCTGATTGTGATGTAACGATTACTCCTGGAGCAGTTTGCGAGACGCTTTTTACCATTAAGATAAGAAGGAAGGCACCATGAATATTTCTAAACATAAAAACCTGTGGATAATGGCATCATTTAATCTTGATCGTTATAAGGCCAAATCCATATCCATAATAGTCCCTCTTATTATGATTATGGCAGTTACTTCTTTTATGATGTTTACCAGAGGTGGTTTTATAAAGGATGCGGAAACGGCAAAGGCTTTTTTGCCGGATATAACTGTTCAGGGATTAGAGGCCGGCCGAATCAGCAAAATTTCACTTGATTTAATAGAAGAAATTAAAAAACTACCGCATGTCAAAACAGTTGTGCCAAGAGTCTGGGGCTATACCCCCCTGCAGATTGAGATAGGAGATGTCGCTTTCACCTTGATGGGTCTTGATCTTGCCAATATGATCAAGGATGGCAATTTTCCATGGACGGTTGAGTCCGGTTCTTTCTTTGTTCCTGAAGACAGGGGAAAAACAATATTGGGGGATGGCGTTGCTCAAAGTCTTGAGGCAAATGTTGGAGATATTCTTCAGCTGGAAGATACCCTGGGGAATAAGGGGGAATTTGAAATAATAGGCATTCTAAAAAATTTAGTCCAGGTTTACAGCGCAGATATAATTATTGTCCCAATCCAGGATGCCAGAACTTTCTTCTCCATAGGTAATAATTTCGCCTCTGATCTCCTTATTTATACAGATAAGCCGGAAAATGCGGATTTGGTGGCGATGATGATTGCAAACAGCTATAAGAATACCAGGGTTATTACCGCAAAGGCTCTTACAAATCTTATAAAGGAGGCTTTTGGCAGGCGAAGCGGAACATTCCAGGCCATGTGGCTTATGCTTCTTGTTACCGTACTCCTTTTGCTTTGGGCTCAATCATCGCATATCAGCATTGACGTCAGCAAGGAAATCGGGGTTTTAAAGGCAGTAGGGTGGCATACCGGCGATATAATTGAAATGAAAATTATGGAAAGTTCAATTCTGGCCGTATTGGGGACAGCTATAGGTATTGTGACTGGATTTATTTATGCCTTAATGGGAACGCCCGGCATTTCGGGATATTGTATCGGATGCGTAAGTATTTATCCAAAATTTCCCGTCCCTGTTCATTGTGATTTAAACTCGATTATTCTTTTATTTGTGCTTGGGGTCGTGCCTTTTATGGGCATAAGCGCCTTTCCTGCCTGGCTAGCAGGTTCTATTGACCCTGATGAAGCAATAAGGGGCTAAGATTTTTGCAGGTGATATTTTTTCAAGAAATATAATGCGATCCTTAATACCACAAAGATTGATGGAAATGTATGAGCGTCTTTTAAGCCATTTTGGCCCGCAATTCTGGTGGCCTGCTGAGACACCGCTTGAAGTAATGGTTGGCGCTATCCTTACCCAGAATACTAACTGGAGTAATGTGGAAAGGGCCATTAAAAATCTGAAGGAAAATAATCATCTCACCTTGAAAGCTTTATCTGATCTGGATTTTAATGATCTGGCGCAAGAGATACGACCTGCCGGATATTATAATGTCAAGGCCAGGCGTATAAAAAATTTAATCAGATTTATTGTTGATAATTTTCAAGGAGATCTTTCTTTACTTTCGAAAGAAAAGACAATAACTCTCAGGGAAAATCTCTTGACAGTGAAAGGAATCGGCCCTGAAACAGCCGACAGCATTTTGCTTTACGCCTTTAAGAGGCCAGTTTTTGTCATCGATACCTATACTCATCGAATCCTGAGCCATCATAATATTACAGGTGAAGAGGAAAGCTATCATAGTTTGCAGAATTTGTTTATTGATAATCTGCCAAAAGATCAAGGCCTGTTTAATGAATTTCATGCACTTATAGTCCAGACTGGCAAAACATTTTGCAAAAAAAAACCAAAATGCGATGACTGTCCCCTTTATCTCTGGTAGGCCGACAGATTAAATTCAGCTTGTAATAATATATTTATTTTGATACACATCCAATGTCTTTTGATTCAGTTTATAAATAAAAATAAAGCGGATGTGGTTATGAATATTTTAATAGTCACCAAAGATACGAGCGCTGTACCTCCTCCTTTCTTCAAATGCATCCTTCTAAAATGTACAAGACCTTCCTTAACAGGGATCAAGTTTTAAAAACCTGATTCTATTAATAATGATCAATTTAGGTATAATTATTGCAAAAAAACTAATAGCAAATATAGCCTTTTGGCTTTTACTTAGGAGCTCAATAAAATGATTGCGCGCTATACCAGAAATAAAATGGGGCAAATTTGGGATATTGAAAATCGTTATGCTAAATGGCTGGAAGTTGAAATAGCAGCTTGTGAAGCAATGTCAGAAGAAGGCTTGATCCCCCAGGAGGCAATGGATAATATTAAAAATAAAGCAACTTTTAATGTTGATCGCATTTTAGAAATTGAAGCAGAGACCAAACATGATGTTATTGCCTTTTTGACAAATATTGAAGAAAAGGTAGGTCCTGATTCCAGGTATATACATATGGGTCTTACCTCTTCTGATGTCTTGGATACCAGCCTTGCCTTACTGCTAAAAGAATCCATGGAAATAATAATAAGGGATGTAAATGAATTCCTGGAAGTTTTAAAGGCCAAGGCCCATGAACACAAAATGACGGTAATGATAGGACGCTCTCATGGTATTCATGCCGAACCAATCACCTTTGGGTTAAAATTGGCTGTCTGGTATTCTGAAATGCAACGCAATCTGGGACGATTGACAGATGCCCTGGATATAATCAGCTATGGCAAGTTTTCAGGGGCAGTAGGGACATTTGCCAATATAACCCCAAAAATTGAGTCAATTGCATGCAATAAACTTGGTCTCAAGGCGGCTGATATTTCCACGCAGATTATACAACGGGACAGACATGCCCAATACTTTTCAACCTTGGCCATCCTGGCAGGATCGTTGGAGAAAATGGCAGTAGAAATCAGGCATCTACAGCGAACGGAAGTATTAGAGGCCGAGGAGCCATTTCAAAAAGGTCAGAAAGGTTCGTCAGCCATGCCCCATAAAAAAAATCCTGTTGGCAGTGAAAATATTTCAGGGCTTTCCCGCCTGGTCAGGTCCAATTGTCTGGCAGCGCTGGAAAATATTCCACTCTGGCATGAAAGGGATATAAGTCATTCCTCCGTAGAACGGGTTATAGCGCCTGACAGCACTATCCTTGTTGATTATATGCTTAATCGCATTACCAGTATAATTAAAGGTCTTGTGGTCCATCCGGATCAAATGCTCAATAATCTTCAAAAGACAAAAGGTCTTATTTTCTCCCAGCAGGTACTCCTTCAACTAGCGAAAAAGGGTATTGAAAGGCAAAAGGCCTATATTATGGTTCAAAGGAATGCTATGAAGGTATGGGGATCAAATCTGGAATTCAAAGATCTTATTTTAAAAGACCATGAAATAAAAGCTATTTTATCACAAGAGGAAATCCTTGATATTTTCAGCGTAAAATATCACCTTAAACATGTGGATATAATATTTGATAGAGTCTTTGGATAATACAGTATTTAATCTATGAAAAAAGAGATGGATGCTGACAAAATTATCAGATTTTTATTAAAATCTACACCTCGGAAGATTATAAATTGAGTTTTTTAGGTGAGCAAGGCATAAGATGCTTAATTTTAGCTTAAAAGGGAATAAAACTGGAAGAAATTTTTTACTTCTATTTATTTCCTTTATCTTTTTTCAAACTGTTTTCTTAAAAGTCAGTCAGGCTGGGTTGATACCGGAGTCTCTCTTAAAGTGGGATAAAGGAGGCTCTGAACATGTGATTTTGGTTGATAAATCAAGTCAGAAGATTTTTTTGTACCGGAAAGACAGACTCAGGTATCCTCTTAAAGTTTACCTCTGTTCGACTGGAGAAAATAATGGTCCCAAAACCCATCAAAATGACAAGAAAACACCTGAAGGAGTTTACTTCTTTACAAATTCATATAAAGATAAAGATCTTGCGCCTATCTATGGCATTATGGCCTTTCCCCTCGACTATCCTAATAATCTTGATAAAAAGAAAGGCCGGAACGGGTATGGAATTTGGTTACATGGTACTAACAAGCCGCTTGAGCCAAGGAATACTAATGGTTGTATTGTTCTAAAAAATAAGGATATTGAAGGGCTGGCGGACTTTATCAAATTACATGAAACACCCGTGATTATTACTTCCAAAATTAATATGATTCCAATTGAAAAAAATACTTTAAAGGCTATGAAGCTGGAAAATTATATTGAGTATTGGAGGAGAGTTTGGGAGGAGAAAGATATTGATCAATACATGTCTTTTTACAGCCCGAAATTTTCAGACAAGAACATGGATTGGAAGAAATGGAAAAAATATAAATCCAGAATTGCCGCTAAACATAAAAACATAGAGATATCTATTTATGATCTGCAGCTTTTCCAGGCCAATGGCACCATTTTAGCAAAATTTTATCAGATCTATCATGTGCCTTATTTTAAAAGCTATGGGAAGAAAATGCTTTATCTAATTCATAATGGAGAACAATATAAGATAATAAGCGAGGTTTTTGAGCGAGATAATGATCCCCAAAGATATCCGGCCGTATTTTCTGATTCTTTCTTTAATGAAATTAAAGGTTTTCTTTTAAAATGGAAAAAAGCCTGGGAGCAAAAACAACTACAAACCTATTTTAGCTTCTATGATCAGGATTTTCATCCTCAAGGAATGCATCTTGCTGGCTGGTATAAGCATAAAAATAAGGTTAATAAAAAATATAAGTATATCAAGATAGAAATAAGCAGTATAAAAATACTTAAGAAATTAAAAAATACCGTAAGGGTAAATTTCAAGCAGGATTTCAAAAGCGATTCCTATCATGATATTGGTTTAAAAGAGTTAATCTTGATTAAGAGTGGTAATAATTGGAAAATAAAACAGGAGACATGGCAACCAATAACAATCAAATCAAGGTAGAAAAAAAAATAGTTTCTTCATCAAGGCTAAACATATTGATCTTTAAACGATTTGGTAAGGTCTGGTCTTTCAGTATTTCTTCCAGGATTTTATTAGGCGCAGTAATATTTTTTATCGTTTTTTCACTTGGTTCTATTTATATTGTAAAATGTTATGTTGAATTGATATTTCAAAGCAGCAATACATCCAAAGAACTGATTTCTGTAAAAAAAGAGCTGAAAAAAACTAAACTTGGCTTTAATCATGCAGAGCTACAAATTCAGCTATTGCAAAATGCTGTTAACGATCTATCTTCCAGACCTGTAAAGCAAGTAGAAAAAGATACCAAAAAAAATAAAAGAGATAAAAAAAAGGCCCAAAAGGCTACTGCCAAATCATCTAAAAAAAAGGCTGATTTATCTCCGGAATATTATCTGACCATCAAGAATGCAATGATCCTTAAAAAGGATAATACCCTTAAAATCAATTTCCATTTATTTAATTTAAGCAAGAAAAAAAAGATCAAGTGTTATTTACATCTGATCGCTTTTGGAAAAGATAACAAAACTATCCGGTATTTATCCGATTCTGCAAAAAAATTACATAATGGTTATCCAAAAGATTATAAACTCTCTCAAACTACGGTAGTTAAAAAATATACAACTATTACAAGAGAATTTCCTTTTAAAAATATCGATACATTAATTAATAGCTTAAAAGTAGTCATTTATAGCCAATCAGGGTCATTAATCCTTGAAAAGGAATCTGAGATAAAAAATGTCTAAACATCAGATCTTCAATAACATCCGTTTTTCTCTTTTATTTTTCCTTCTTCAACTTATATTGTACAGCTTTCCATCTACTGCATTGTCAAAAAGAGAGCATCTTGTATATTTTTCCAACACTGATAATGAATTAAATGTATACAAAATTTATGGCAAGAAACCAGGAAAAACACTGATGCTTATTGGTGGTATACAGGGCAATGAGCCTGGCGGATTCCTGTCTGCAGATCTTTATACAGATATGAGTCTCAAAAAAGGCAATCTGATAGTTGTTCCACGAGCTAATTTTTATTCAATTCTAAGAAATCACAGGGGCCCTCGTGGTGACATGAACAGAAAATTCACATATGCTGATAATAATAATGGAATGCAGGACAAGATCGTAAATATCCTGAAAAAATTAATCCAGGAGAGCGATTATCTCTTAAATTTGCATGATGGAGCAGGTTATTATAATCCCAAATATATCGATAAATGGCGTAATCCACTGCGTTTTGGGCAGTCTATTATCATCGATTATAGAAAGTATAATATTCCCAAGACAAAAAAAGTCCTGGATCTTGCCAAAATGGCCCAAAAGGTTATAGATGAAATAAACCCCCAGATACCTAATGGTCTCTATAAATTTCATTTAAACTGTACTGATACGGGTCAAGCTGATAGCCCCCATAAGGAGCAAAGAAAATCAGCCACCTATTATGCCCTTACAAAACATAATATTCCCTCATTTGGCATTGAAACTTCAAAGTTTTTACCAAAAATTAATCTAAAGGTCCATTATCATAATATTATTATAAATTCCTTTATGGAGCTTTTTAGTATAATTCCCGAGATTCCCAGTTATGCTCCCAAAAATCCCCTATTAAAATATCTGGTAATTTCTATTAATGGAAATACACCAATTGTAGTAAACAATAACCAGGCGATCAACCTTGAAGCAATGGATTCGATTAATATCTCGCATATTGAGGCAAATTATGAGAGGGGTCTAAGCATTGATATTTTAAAATATGGAGACTTAAATGATTATAGAAAAGATTTTATTATCAGTAAGAATACCTCTATCGTTGTTAGAAAGGACAACCTGAAATTTGCCGAAATTTCTATAAAAATATCAAAAACGCGTTCTATTGATGGCCCGAACTGGGGTGAAAAAAAAATTATAAAATATTTCATTGTAGCTACCAATGGCCATCGTATCCTTATCTCTGATGGAGAAACTTTGAATTTAGTTAAAGGGGATACAATAACACTTATAGACGTTCTTTCATCTAATTTTGACTCTTCAGAAATGATAATCAATTTCAAGGGGTTTGTTGGAAACAGGAAAAAGAATACAGGAGAGGACCGGGGCTATAAAATAAACACGGGCAGAGATCTAATTAAGCGGTTCTCTATCAAGAAACAGGGAAAACTTTATGAGGTCATTGCCTCCATGAAAGGAAAAAAACTGGGGAAATTCTTTGTGCAGCTTAAACCAGCTATCCTTGATTATCTCCTTCTAAAGATTAATGACAACAAACACATGGTATTACGCTTGGGAGAAACCATACCTCTTTCTAAAACGGATCAAATCCATATCGAGGAGATCAAAACAAATTTGCAAGACCAGAATAATATCCACTTCAGTATTAATGACAAGAGCATAAAGAAAGGTAAAAATTATCAAATTGCCAATCTGATAGAGCTTAAAAAATCTCAATCAAACCATCAGCTTATAGTCAAAAAAGACCTTAAAATTATCGCCAATTTTACGCTTGATATTCAAAGACCATAATTATTATTTGATAGTTGGGTAAAAAATCCTTTGCACCTTTTTCTCCGGTTAAAGAAAGATGGCTCTTTTCAGCCCGCGGCCTTGTTGATGGATTTTTTACGAGGCCATCATTGTTTTAAGCCAGAATATTTCAGCTCTAATATATCTTTTCTTGGATGGACTGTTTTAATTTGGACTATGATCTGCTGCCCATGATCCAGGATGACTCCTTCCGGCTTCTTAATCTCTGCCAACAGAAAAATATCGTATAAGACAATCCTATATTTTGTCTTTAATTCATCAAGGATTATGGCCTTATATTGCATATCCATATTTTGGCTTAAGTACTTAAGCATCCAGTAACGCATACGATTTCTCTTTATCATCTGCAATTCCTTTAGTATCGGCATCACTGAAATCCTTATCGCTTCCAGGTCCTTATGATTATAAATCAAGTCCTTACCCATAACAAATGATTTAATCTGTCTTTGTACAACCAAGTCCAGGTATCTGCGTATGGGAGAAGTAACCTGTATATAAGCATCAAGACCCAGCCCGCTGTGCGGCTTAGGTTTCTTGCTCAGATGAAGTGGAGCGAGCTTACGACGCTGTTTAAAGACATAATATACATATTCCAGCTCATCCTGCGTGATGATTTCAGTTGATGGTGTCTGAGTTCGATAGAGGACTGAGATTTGGTTGTCCCTGCAAAATCGTGCTGCCAAATTATTATATAAGATCATTATCTCAGCTACAATCAGCCTGGAAGGAGAATCCTGCGGTACCTGCTCTATTGTTAAGGACGAATCAGCATTAAATTTAATGTCCAGGTCCGGTAGTGACAGATCCAGAGCTCCCTGACGTATCCTGTTCTGATAAAGTCGTTGCATCAACTTATAAAGTTTTGCAAGGTCATTATTCCGTGTTAACTCCTGATTGATATATTCATAGGTTAATTGACGCTGAACTCGAATGATACCTGGCACAAATCGATAGTCTAAGATTTCTCCTTCAGTATTGATTCGAGTTAAAAGAGAAATAGTCATACGATCACTATCTTTTTTTAAACTCAGGGTGCTTTCTATCAATTCTTCAGGAAACATGGGAATTTGTCTGCGTGGAAAATAATGAGAAGCACTTCTCCCTGCCGCCTCTTGATCAAGCATAGTGTCAGGTAAAATAAACTCGGACACATCGGCAATATGAATCTCAAGCTCCAATTCATCACCGTCCCATTTAAAACTAAATGCATCATCATAATCAATAGTTTGGGGGCCATCAATTGTCATCACCGGTAAAGATCTTAGATCCTCCCTGCTTGTAAAATCGAGCTTTTTCCCCGGCAGAGATAATGATTCTTCCATCTGTCGGCTTGTAAATGTGGTTTGAATCGCATAACGCAGAAGATCAAGATTTTCATCTTTTTCCCAAACACCCACCTTAATAAGCAGGCCCATAACTGATTGCGCATCAGATATACCAGAAATATGAAGCAGTTCTTTTAGATATTTATAATCGGAAGGTATTTTTTCATTTTCATTTAAAGCCACCTTAATAAGCATATTAACAAGTTCTTTTTTTGTGGAGAAATCGGCAGTTTTTTCTCCTTTAAGAACTCTTTTTAACCACTCGCTCTCTTCCTCCAGCTTCTGTTTCCTGGCCTCTTCATCTTCTTTTTTCTTTTTGATAAGATCAACTCGTTCCTCTGAGTTAGGAATAAAATGGCCCTCTTTTAATTTAAAGTGGAGATGATCTTCAAACAGAGCTCGAACCAGGGCAGAAAGATGTGCTTCCGTAACAGTTTCGCCAAAAACCAGTTGTGCATAATATTTATGGTTAAAAACCTCCTCTTCCTCTTTGATTAACTCCCATAATTCCAGGACATCAATTTGTTCCTTTAGATTATTCCTTAATAATTCGGATTTTTTTAACTCATCCAATAATTCTTCCCGGGGCCTGTTTGCGTCAATGGCTGTACCGGAAACAAGCAAGGCTCTTTTAGGCGAAAGATTAATCTCTCGATTGGACAATGTCAGCAAATGCAGCTTATTTCCTTTATCCTGAAGGCAAAGAGAAGAGACAAATTTGCCTTGATCAATATACTCAATTATTTTACCTTGATTCATTATATAATTATCTTTGTAAGATAGCGTTATTCATATTTTCAAGATTATTCCTGAAAGTTATATAAAAATAATTCGGCACCCTTCAAATTTGGTTTACACTTTAATTTCCGAATCGGAGTCTTGGTTCAGAGACTAAATAGTTATTAATATAATCAAATATAATTTTTGAAGGATGCCAAATAATCCAATGATTATTCTGAAAAAAATACCAGCTGGCATTGATTCTGTCAACTATATGCGGGATCCATCTTGATTAAAAGGAATCCAACTGATATTATTGGTATTTATTTTTTTCTCAATTTTATCAATACATGTCAATAGAATCTTTGTCACGAATTTAGCAACTTGAATAGTTGCCGAATTTATTTGGTATTTAAAATCTAATAAAACTATAGTAATCATTTCTTAAAGCTAGAAAATGGATAATATGAATTACCATGGTCGTCTTTCCAAACTAAGACAGAAATTACGAGATAACCCATTTGATACGATATGGATCCTTCAACCTGAGAACAGGCGCTATTTTTCCGGGTTTAAGGCTGAAGACACTCAAATAAATGAATCTTCAGGTTCACTGCTTATCAATGAAAATCATTGTTTATTACTAACCGACTCGAGATATTCTTCTGAAGCTGAAATAGAAGCTCCTGATTTTGAGATTGAGATAATCACGCATGACTTAATCGATGAACTTCCTGATCTGTTGAAACGAATAGGAACTCATAAATTAGGCTTTGAGGAAGAATACATAACCTGGGCCAGCTATCAGCGATTGACAAATAAGCTTTCTGATCTTGCTCTGCCTTTGGAATTAATCCCCTTCCACTCCATTCCTGAAAAATTGCGTGCGTTGAAAGATGAAATGGAGATCAAGGCCATAGAAAAATCAGCAGATATGATTTCAGCTATCCTTGATGAAGTAATTATCAAGCTTAAGCCAGGAATCAGGGAAAAGGATGTGGCCTGGCAAATTGAAAATCTGGCTCATGAAGCTGGAGCTGATAGTCTCGCATTTCCATCAATTATAGCCTCAGGCCCAAACGGTGCTTTGCCCCATGCTGTCCCGACTGAACGGGTCTTAAAGGCCAATGAGCCCATTATTCTTGATGTAGGTGTGAAATTAAATGGTTATTGTTCTGATATGACCAGGACCATTTTTTTAGGTGAGCCTGATCAACATTTTAAGCTTATCTATAAAATTGTTCGCAAGGCCCAGCTAGCTGCCCTGAATATAATATGCTCCGGTATCAAAAGCGACCAGCCTGATACTGTGGCAAGGGAGATAATCAAGGAGGCTGGTTTTGGTAAATATTTTGGGCATGCCCTGGGTCACGGTGTTGGTCTGGCAACTCATGAGTCCCCAAGACTTGGACCCAGAAAACCAATAACCCTTAAAAAAGGGATGATAGTTACTGTTGAACCAGGTATTTATATTCCGGGGAAAGGAGGCGTAAGGCTTGAAGAAATGGTCCTTATTGAGCAATCCAGCTCAAAAATATTGACTAAAGCAAACCATTTTTATGAGCTTTAATATTTTTATGGAACATTTATTAGATGATTTTATATACTATATCAGGATCGAAAGAGGCCTTTCAAGCAATACCGTCAGGGCTTATTACCGGGATCTTAAAGAATTTATTGATTTTCTTAAAACTCAAAATATTTCTCCTTTAGTGGTATCCCAAAAAGTCCTATTGGATTTTTTAAGCTATTTAGGAAAGCGACTTGCCAGCAGAAGTGTTGCCCGCCATATTTCTTCATTAAAGATGTTTTTCCATTTTTTGGTTGCTGAGGGATTAATAATAAGGAGTCCCGCAAATCTATTGGAAAATCCAAAGATTTCAAAAGGATTACCGGACATTTTAAATCCTGAAGAAATAGAACTCCTCCTTTCCCAGCCTGAAACTACCAAACCTGGCGGGCTGAGAGATCTGGCCATTCTTGAGGTATTATACGCAACAGGATTAAGGGTGTCAGAATTGATTAACATAAAACTGTCAGATATTAATCTTGAAACCGGATATATTCGAACTTTGGGAAAAGGAGCAAAAAAAAGAATCGTTCCTATGGGAGAAAAGGCTATAGAAGATATTAACTCCTATCTATCCAGGGGACGAAAAAAGATGATAAAGGGTTTAAACCCTCCCTATCTATTTTTAAATTTAAGAGGACAATCCATTACTCGACAGGGTTTATGGAAAATTATCAAGAAATATGGCCATAAAGCTGGTCTTAAAAAGAAGATAACACCCCATGGGATAAGACATTCTTTTGCTTCTCATCTTTTAGAGGCAGGTGCTGATTTAAGATTTGTTCAAATAATGTTGGGACATGAAGATATTTCTTCTACTCAGATTTATACCCATGTTACAAAGGAAAGATTAAAGTCTGTACATAAGGAATGTCATCCCAGGCCATAATCAATTAGAGGCATGATTATCGCAATCCTGGGTTAAGGAGTTGCCTGACCGTTTTCACTCAAGCTTGGCGTGTCGGTAAATGATGTAATATACCAACCCTACCATAACACTACCACCGATCAGATTGCCAAGTATTACTGGAACTATATTGCTGAAGAATCCAACCCAACTGATTGCATCAGCACTCGTCCCAATATTGTCAACAGTCTTCACCAGCATACCCATCGGAATAAAGTACATATTGGCAATGCTATGCTCAAACCCGGCGGCAACGAAAGCTGAAATTGGAAAAACAGTTGCCATTACTTTATCAAATACACTTCTCCCTGCAAGTGCCATCCAGACTGCTATACAGACTAAAACATTGCATAA
>DAOWOF010000174.1 GCA_030642205.1 Desulfobacteraceae bacterium
ATATCGTCATCATCAAAAAGTTTTTCAGTGTTTTTACATTTAAAAGTTTTAATCATACACACAACATATGACGTTTTACGTTACTCGTCAAGTATAAAATGTACCTTTTCCTATCATGTCTTGTCCTCATTTAAAAAAAATCGATTGCTTTCTCAATATGATGACCTCTTTAAATCAGACAGGATTTATTGTTAATATTGAGTATTTAAGATGCGACCCCTTTTCTCTTCGACCCCTTTTCTCTTAATTATGCTGAAACATGGAGGCGTACATTCTTCCGGGAAACTGGATAAGGTTATAACTGCGGCAAACATTGAGGACGTCTATGGCTGTCCGGTTGTTGTTGATAAAAATCTGGCTACAAACAGTTTGCCTGTAAGTCTTATCTAATGCCTGAACGAAAACCGCTAATTTCCCCAATTCCTGCGGCAGTCTCAGCTTTTAATCCGCAAGATACTTAATTAATTCCTACTGTTAAAATTTTTAGCAAGGCTCAAAAAGCAATTCTGGCTTAAAGGTAATATTCATGCCTCTTCAGATAAATCTGAGGGTGATCTATAAAACAGGGGGCGAATGGGACATCCATAAGTTAAATGGATGTCCCCAAAATCAGGAATGAGAAAAAAATCACACTACATTATTTTTATGGTCCTTCGGGGGGCGGGCAAGGATTTGTATCAATGACAGAGCCTAACATCATTGTTGCATCACTTAAAAAGACAATTGCCTCAGTATACTTCCTGACATAGATCTTTCTTATAGCTTTATTTATAAGCTTTTTTCCCTCTTTTAATGCCTCTTTTATAGTGAGAGGATCTGTTGGACCAGGAGGGTCATCAACAAGACAATCACTTAGACTACACCTCCTACACTTTATTAGCGCCTTTACAATTTTAATTTTAGCAAGTCTAAGACTGGCCCTTGCTCTGATTCTATCTATTATTGATACTGGTGGAGTTAACTTGGCCTCTGCAATCCCTATACGCTCAATCGCCATATCAACTTGTTCAATTATCTCTCCGAGGTAACCTTCACAATCTTCACAAGGATTACAATCAGCAATAGCATTTGATCCTAACATCCCGAATATCATGCCAAACACCAACAATAAACTTAAAATATATTTTTTTGGTATCATAATCAATTTTCTCCTTTTTGATTAATCCTAATTTTCTCATCCCTGATTATGTTCAGTCAAATATCACTGGTAAAACTAACGCCCTGGTTTTATAAGCCGCTCAAAGCGGCAAATTGAAAAAACATGAACCGTCTAAAGGTAGCAGTAAGATTGAGTCTGGAATTAAATATCAAAAATAGGACTCTGATCTATTCTTTGATCTTCTTTAGATGTTCAGATAATTAATTTCGCAAGGCCAGAAGGAGAAATCCGGATAAGTTGTACAGATTACCCATATAACTGATGTTACCCATGCAACTTTTGAAGTTCATTAAAGCTTGCCTTCAAAGCGCATGTATTTTCTGTCGTAAAGTGAAAGGGTTTGGTTTATGTTTGATTTTCAACTATTCAAGGTTACAAAAATGAATAAATTAAAGCAAAAGCAATGATTGCTATGTGTCATTACTATTCTTGTCCTTCATTTTGAAAGAGCAGAGTTTGATTTGATAAATTTAATGAAAAGTTTTATTTCATGTCTTTTGATAAATTGTCATAATTTGAGTTCTTTAAAAAGGACTCAAAAAATATTTATATATTAGTATCTAATTCTAAGAGTTGTTTGTCAATACATTAGTATGTTATTTAGCAACTCTAATTTTAAAAAATATTCCTCTTCAAATCCTGCTTTATAGATTGTGTCACAGGTGATTATCAATGACATAAAGTTAGGCAAAAACAAATTAAAAGATTATAACTATTTAATATTATAATATATTTAGAGTCAACATTAACAGTATGTACCCCAGTGTGAGAGGAGAAAAAAATGTCAAAAAAAATAAAAAACAAAGTGAAATTGGCATGGATACTGCTTTCCGAAACTTGTGCCAGCCTGGTTGAATATTTTTAAAAAAAATCTCCAATCAGAAGAGTTTGTCAATCGTCACAAAAACTCTAACAGAGATTTTACATGTAACCGAATACCACCCTGTAAATCCATGATTTTTCCTCAAATCGCCATGAAAATAGTTAGCAAAGGTCAGACTCTTCCTGGAGAATTTCACCAATGTTATTCTCCTATATATTAGTTAACGATGAAAGACTGTGAATCCTTTCAATATTTTTCAACATTAGAATTACTGGATTTTCTTTGTTGACTTTTATCCTTTTTTGTTTAACTTATCCAGTAGCTGTTCAGGTGCTTTTTAAGAGCTTAATAGGGAACCTCGTGAAATTCGAGGACGGGCCCGCCGCTGTGATTGGAGACGAATACCGCATTTTGCCACTGTCTGTTTAAAATACAGATGGGAAGGCGCGGCAAGCTCCAGTTGAATATTTTCAAAAGAAATTTTATTCAATGGGGCAAGTAGAATAATCCAAAAGTCAGAAGACCTGCCTGAACAATATAGGCGCAGCCTTCGCGGACAGGAGGCAGCCTGAAGATCTTGAGGGTAAAAAAGGGAAATCCCCGGATTGATTCATATCGATTCGAGGATTTTTTTTTATCCAGGGCTATCAGATCGAAAATGTTTAAGTATTTAATAAGGAGGTTATTGGAAATGAAAACTGGAGCCATTGTCTATGTTACAGGAGCGGATGATCAGGGTGATTTTGATGTAGATGAGGCTGTAAGAAAATTAACAATCAAAGCTAACAGGGTGGAGGTAGTTCTATCCGGATCGAGCCATTTTGATATTATGGACGCTTGGTGGTTGTTAACGACAAAAGGCATGCAGGAGATTATATGCCTGCTTGCTATAGTTAAAGATCAGTCTGAAGTCGTTCTTACAGGCCGTGAGCTTCGGCTATGTGGATAAACTTAAAATTTCGGAGAAATATGAAAAAGTAAAATAGGGGCCGACCTTATATATTCGAACAACTCAGGTTTTCAATTGGGAAGCTCGTTCCCTTGCCATTTTTTCTCCTTGCTGAACCGCATAACTGACAGTGGCAGGAGTTATACCTCGGTCGGCCCCCTTCTTTACACTAGATGGGGATTATTTACAAAAAAAGCTAAAAAGACAGATCAACGAGAGAGAAAATCCCTCTTTAAAGTATCCATTGTAAGATCATTGGGCACAAAATCTTCAGCCCCCGAATAGGCAAAAACTGCCCTGCTTGAATGTCTTCTCAGGATATCAATGGCCGAATCATTATACATGGTATAAAACCAATGTTGATCCCTGCCCTGACAAATCAACTGGACAATCCAATCTCTACCTTTCAGATCTCTATCAACTGAAAAACAGGCGGCGAAAAATAGAGGATCCAGATAGAGTACAAGATCAGTCATATTAATAGGGTTCTTGTATGTTGCTTTGATAATATAACAGTTCCGTTTCTGATAATACTGATCTATTCCGTTACAATGGCCATTGGGATTATAATAGGCATGAGAATGGGTGCTTGATGGTATTAAAAGTTCTTTTCTACCCAGATAGTACCAATTAAAACGAACCACATGCCCCTCAAAACCTTCGGTGGAATCATAGGTCCAATCCATCCCTCCCGGCCCACGATCCTGATGCTGATTTGTTGATAAACGTCTTACCCTTCTGATAGATGGAATATAGACCCACATATCATCATCCCGATCAGGATCATTATAACGATAATACAAAGGTATGGTCCCCCTTAGATTATATGGCGCAATATAGGGCAGGGCATAAACAAAATCTATGTTCTGTGGATTGGGCTGGAAAAGTCCGTCAGGTGTATGCTCATCTATTCTGACTCGACCACTAAATTGCATCCTTCTATTAAGCAGTAGATTATGCCTTTCATGTCCATTGCGATCCTTTGTTGTAATATCTAGTCTTACATATCTGTCATTATCCTGATATCTTTTAAGATAATTCCAGATCAATTTATTTGCGGCTTTAGGATCATTTTCATCAATAACAGGAAAAGGAATTCCATATTTATAATTTCGCATCCACCCCTTTTCATCAAGATATACCTCTTTTTTATTCAGTTCGGTCTGTGCCATAAATCTTTCCCACATTCTTCCCCTTGGTTTGATTGGCTCAAAAGCGGTTTCATTTATTCGGAAGGTGCCCCAGATCTCAGGCTGGGAATACATTTCATAATGTCTTTCCGGCAATAGATCCTTAATTTCGGAGATTGGCCGTGCCTTATACCCCCATGAACACAATACTTTTTGATGTTCAGTTATTTCATTATATCCACCTCTTGGAGGATCACATTTAATGAATCCTTTATTCCAGCCAGGAACCTTTTTTGCGATATCCTCATCTACAAGCCAATCAGGATCTTGAGGCAATCCTTCAATCTTAAAAGCGGCCCATGAAATGCCACAAAATAAGATAAAGAAGAAAAGAGAAGCAATTAAGTAAAAAAATAAAGCCTTTTTTTTCATGATCATATCCTTTCTTTTATTAAGTTTTACTGAATAATCACATCAGAGTTTTTTTAACATGGTTAATCATTAAGAGGTGTTTTCGGCAAAAAATGCGCACAGCCATGGGGAAAGCGAGCGATAAAATATATTATATTGAAATATTTAATCGTGCCATGAGGCAAAGGGTTTCAAGACTTGTAAGTAAAATATTTTAGTTCGAACTCTAGTTAGGTAATAAGATGCTAAATTCTAGGATTTTGAGAAGAGGTTAGGATCTAAAAAGGACAAGTAAATGGAAACGATTTTTTTTATTACTCTATGTTTTAAAAAATTATTTCAAAATAGACATCATGAAAAGATTAATAGGCAGGCTGTAGGTTAAGGTTGCAAATTGGTTTGTTTAATTGATGATATAAAATTTATCCATTTTAAATTTATTAAAGCATATATAGATTCATTATACAATCATTTTATACAATACAATGTTGCCCTAAAAAAACTTGAGAGCGCTCCTTGTCAATTTTTATTATACCTCGGAAGTGTCAATGGACAATAAAATTGACCCACCCCTGAGCCCCTTAGTCTATATTAATTTTCTGTCTAAGCCGATAGCTTTCACCCCCCATCATAAATATATGTGAATGATGAATAATGCGATCTACAATAAGCACAGCTATATTATGATCAAAGAAAAAATCCTCCCAGTTTGTAAAATCTTTGTTTGTAGTGATAATAATAGAACGATACTCATAGAG
>DAOWOF010000229.1 GCA_030642205.1 Desulfobacteraceae bacterium
ATATCTACTTCAGGATAAATTACCTTTCCTGTTTTCTTTGAGTCATGAGGTAGTTCCTTAAAAATACCAGGATGGATAGTGGCCATTTGAGGCCTGGTTTCCGGTGTAATAATATCTGCTAATAATTCTCCTCCAAAAGCCGGTGTTTTTTGGACAAGAAGCCTTGTTTCCTGGTCAATATCAAGGGCTATACAATCCGCGCTTAAGCCTGTATTAAGTATTTTAGCAAGCCTTGGAAAAAATTCTCTTCCAAAAAAAGTTGCACCAGCAATAAAAATTTCAGGTTGAAACGCTTCAATCCATTGAGACAGGAGAAAAGTATGGGCCTCCACGTGATAATCTTTAAGGTAGGGATGTTCCCCCGCAATAACTATATCAGCTCCATGTGCTATGTATTCCATTACATATTGATGAACCTGATCACCAAGTATAATTACAGCTACCTGAGTATTAAGCTTTTGCGCAAGCTCTTTACCCTTGGCAATAAGTTGCAAGGTAACCCGGTTCCTGAAATAATTCCGATAATCTCCAAATATCCAGATTCCACCAAATCTATTGCTGGTTTTCATTTTCTTCATCCAAAACACTAAGCTCATCCAGCTTTTTCATAAAAGCTTCCAATAAAATTTTTGAGTTACCTTCTATAAGTTCACCTTTTCTTCTAGGTAATGGGGCATAGAGATTTAAAACCTGGGTAGCAGAGCCCTGGTAACCGACATCCTCTTCCTTAAGGCCCAGGTCTTTGGCATCCCAAATAGTAACGTTATTATGCGTAAATGCTGCCTCCAATGAGCCAAGGGGCAGATCTCTTATGACACAAAGTTCATGGGTAACAGCCAGAACTGCAGGCAACGATCCCTTTATTGTTTCTAAATAACCATCATCTGAAGGGTGTTTAACAATAAAATTATTACTCTCAAGATGAATTTCCTCGACCCCAAATACATGAGGCAGATCCAGTTCTTCCGAGAGTTGAGGACCAACATGACCAGTCTCGCTATCAGTAGTTTGCATGCCGCATAAGACTAAATCAGGAAATACATCCAGCTTTTTAATAGCACTGGCTAATACTCGTGACGTTGCCAGAGTATCTGACCCTTTGAAAGCGGGATCGGAGATAAGTATAGCTTTATCAGCTCCAAAGGCAAGGGCTTCTCTGAGGGATGCCTCACTTTGAGGAGGGCCCATGGTAATGACGGTTATATGCGCTCCCTCCTTATTTTTAATTTCCAGTGCGGCCTCCAGTGCTACAGAATCAAGTGGATTGATAATGCCTTCCATCCCATCGCGAATAATTGATTTCATCTCCTTGTCAAATTTGACGGTTCTACTATCCAGCACCTGCTTAATACAAATAAGAATATTTTTTGATCCCATAAAAAAACTCGATCTTATATATTAATTTATTAGATTATTCGCAATTACAATGCGTTGAATTTCTGATGAGCCTTCATATATTTCACAGATCTTGGCATCACGGTAAAGACGTTCAATTATATATGATTTGGTATAACCATAACCTCCATGTATCTGCACTCCGGTTTTTGTGGTTTTTACCGCAACTTCACTTGCAAACATCTTCGCCATAGCAGACTCTTTCAAATGTTCCATGCCTTTGCCTCTAAGATTGCATGTTCGATAAATGAGTAATCGGGCTGCTTCGATATCTGTCGCCATGTCAGCAAGAAAATTCTGGATCGCGCCAAATGAAGCTATAGGTTTTCCAAACTGGTAACGTTCCATGGCATATTTAAGAGATAAATCCAGGGCAGCTTGAGCAATACCAAGGGCTTGGGATGCAATACCAATACGACCCCCGCGGAGGGTTTCAATCGCGATTTTAAACCCTTCACCCTCTTTACCTAGTCTGTTTACCGCGGGAATATGGCAATCATAAAAAGAAATTGGGCAAACCGGATTTCCTCTGTTACCCATAAGATCTTCTGGAACCCCCTTTTTTAACCCTGGCCTGTCTGATTCCACAATAAAGGCTGTAAGCCCGCCTTTCATTTTATCTTGTTGTAATTTGGCAAAAATGAGATTGATTTCAGAAATTCCCCCATTGGTTACAAACATCTTATTACCATTTAAGATGTATTGATCCCCAACACGAATGGCTGTACTTTCAATTGAAGATGGGTCTGATCCGGCATTAGGTTCTGTTAAACAGAAGGTTCCTATTTTTATTCCTGTTGCCATTGGAATCAGAAATTTTTGATGTTGATCCTTATTTCCATATTGATAAATAGGTGCAGCCGATACACCATTGTGTACGGCAACACATAGCCCTATGGCTGAATTTACACGTGAGACCTCTTCAACTACAATGGCATAGCTTAATGGATCTAAGCCAGCACCTTGGTATTTAGTTGGGATTTCCAGACCAAAATAATTGAGTTTCCCCATTTCCTCAGCAATGTCCAGGGGAAAGGTGCCTGATCTGTCCATCTCAACCGCTGCAGCCGTGAGCCTTTTTTCAGCATATTTTCTGGCAGTTCTACGTATGACTGCCTGCTTCATATTTAGTTCAAAATCCATAATTCCTTACTTGTTATAACTTCCACAAACTCCCATGCCCTGACAGGCACAACAAAAAATGAAATAAAATTTTACCGTTTCCCCTCATTCCCTTGGAAAACGGGAGGTAAGCGAAGACTCCGATCCAGTTTTTTTTCGATAAGCAATGAGCAACGCGCATGATGTTCAGGCCATTGAATAATTACAACTCAATCAACAGGCATATTAAAGAGCTGGTGGTCAGCCAGGCATAGATATACTGGTCAAAATAATTAATCAATAAAGAGTTTTACGTTTTTTGTTTTGGCACCCCATGAAAAGTCCAAATATCAGGCCACAAAACAAAACCAGTGCCCCTTCTAAAAACCATTTATTCTTATTGGATGCAACAAGTCTCTCATGATTCAAAGTAAGGATCTTTAATTTCTTTTTTGTTTCCACAAGATTTGAGTGAGTTGTTTGATACTTCTTTTTCAAATTTAGATATTCGGATGAACTGCGTTTTAAATCAATATAATTGGTTTTTAGTTCTATAAGACTCTGTGTCTGGATCTTGTTTTCCCTGGAGAGTGTTTTTTTTGTCTTTTTTGTCGCCTTTAATTCATTTTCTATTTGGTTTAATCGTTTATTGATAATAGCATTTTTTTTGGTTAAAATTTTGACCTGCTTTTCCCATGGCACCCGTGCAATAAGAAATCGACTTAAAATCCATCCTTCTATTTTTTTGTCTTGAAAATCCCTTAAGACACGAACATAAGTCCAATCATCCTGGCTATCCAACACTTTCAAAGGGCTACCTGATTCCATCATCATAATTACTTTATTTTCAATACTCGGCCCTGTCCTGAGAGTGACTTTAAATGAATCAGTAACATAACCCTTATTAGCCCAGCTAACATGGTAAATTGAACAAAAAATGAAAACTACAATCAAAATTAATCTGATTTTTTTCATAGCATTCTCCTCTTTATTAGCTGGTCTTGAAAACAATGTTTGATGGACTTGTAGAGACCTTTGCAAAATATCCTCTTTCGAAGTCTGCGCTTATCTGCCCCATTTTAGCCTTCCTTGCACCTAAATAAAATTAAATCTTTCTTAAAGGTCTCTCGTAAAAGATGCATCAACAGGGCACGGACTGGTAAACCCAAACCTGGAGACGTGACCATTTGCATCCACTTTAAATGGAGGTAGAGGGAGACCCATTCCCCGCCGAGCAAAAAGGCGCAAATCGATTTTTCACCTGGCTAATTAATCTTTAGGGCTGTTTTGGTATGTATTTCTCTTTCTTAATGACTATGATATCTGTAATCCTGGTTCCAGGATATTGACCC
>DAOWOF010000225.1 GCA_030642205.1 Desulfobacteraceae bacterium
ATCGAAATTGACTGATCTCTATACTACCTTATATATATGGTTACTACCTGAACGAAAACTGCTAATTTTCCCGATTTCTAAATCAGTCTCAAATTTTAATCCTCAAAATACTTAATATATTCCTGCGGTTAAAGTTTTCGCACTCCCTGATCATGGAAAAATTTTCCGGTTTTGCTTTAGGGACGAGTATCAATCCATAGTACCCTCTCTTGATCTTATTGGTACAGGAGTTGCATTAATTTCTGATTAATAGTGGATGAAGTTTCCCTCCTTTTCTTCATTCCTATCTCATAAACCCTGTCAGGCCCCCACCTGACAGGGTTTTTTTATCTATATTATTTATCCGGGAATGATGTCTTTTCAGGGTCTTAAGCTGTATTAAGGTTTTCGATCATCCTTATAATTTGTGAAAATAACAAATCAAAGGATGGTCATGTTTAACTTTATGGATACCCTTTGATTGAAGGGAAGCTATGAGTTATGACAATTTTTTGACATCACCCAGGATTATTGTTTTTTTCCCTTAAGATATTTCAAATAAGCACCGATAAAAGAATTAGAAAAAGAATTATTTTAGCTTTTTGAAATATCTCAGATAAGATAAGGTCCCATAGTTTCATGAAAGGAGTTATATTGTGGCTGAATTAACTAAAACAATAGATCAATCAATCAAGGCAATGGACAATAGAGAAGGGAAATACCTTACCTTTAGTCTGGCTGATGAAGAATATGGTATTGGGATACTTAAGATCAGGGAAATCATTGGAATGATGCCAATTACATCTGTTCCTCAAACTCCAGGATTTGTAAAAGGAGTTATTAATCTGAGAGGCAAAGTGATCCCTGTTATTGATTTACGGCTGCGATTCGGAATGGATAATATAGAGTATACGGAAAGGACCTGCATAATTGTAGTTGAGATTGCAGGAGAAACAGGAACCGTGGAAATTGGAATTGTTGTAGATTCGGTTTCCGAAGTATTAAATATCAAAGATGAAGAAATAGAGGATACTCCATCCTTTGGTACAAAACTGGAAACAGACTATATTCTTGGTATGGCTAAAATGGAGGGAGGAGTAAAAATCCTGCTTGATATTGATTCTGTATTAAATGAAGAAGAAATGAAAATCCTTGAAGACGCAGCATAGATTTTTTTACTCGAAATAATGCGCAGATTGTCAATAAGGATTCGCTATAAATCTATTTCCGGAAGTATTTAAGAAATCTTAATCATGGAGTCGTGAACAGGATGATTGATCTTGGCGAGGCGATAAGAGAAGATCTTGAAGCAATTGCCCTTGAGATGGCGGATGTGGATGAGCTTGATATTCCTGCTATGGGCAATATCCTGAATCATCTGGGTGATATGGAGGAAAAGGCCAAAGAGACTGGAGATCCACTCTTGATTGATCTCATTCTGGCAATTAAAGGATATCTTGAAAATCTCATTCTACGTGAGGTTTCAGATCAAAAACCATTGCGGGACGGGATTGTCTTTTTGCAATCATTTAATCCCGCTCAGATAAGTGATAAGGGATATAGAGAAGAGCTATCTGATCTTTTTGATAAACTGGGTTTTAACAATGCAAATTTGCCAGGTAATGAATTGCCAAATAAAGAGCAAAAAGACGATACTCAAATAGAGGGCGAAGATATTGGGAAGGCATTGAATAATAAAGAGACAAATCAGGAGCAGCAACCAATCCTTGCTGAATTAGAAGAGGAAGACCTGGAGATCCTTGAGGATTTTGTATTGGAATCCCTGGAAAGCTTGAGTTCTATCGAGCTTGAGTTGATGAATCTGGAACAGGATCCGGAAAATCTGGATACTATCAATGCCATTTTCAGACCTTTTCATACCATTAAAGGTGTATCCGGCTTTGTAAATCTCAAAAGGATTAATCAACTGGCCCATAGCGCTGAGAATCTCCTTGATAAGGCCAGGGAGAAAAAGATCAGGATTGATGAGAGAATCATTGATGTAATTCTTGATACAGTAGATTTATTAAAAAAGATGATTGAGGATGTGCAGGAAGGTTTGTCTCATGGCCAGTTGTTGGATAAAGGCATAGACACCCAAGCTCTTAGAACCAAAATTGAAGCACTGCTTTCTTTAGATGAAGATGGAGATAAACTTATTGGTCAGATCTTGATTGATCAAGGCGTAGTGTCTGATGGAGATCTGGATCAAGCTCTTGAAAAACAGCGTGAAGAATCTCAAAGAAGAATTGGAGAGCTTCTTGTGAAAGAGGGCAAGGTTGAATCAAAAGAAGTCGTTTCAGCCCTCAGAAAACAAAAAAAGGCTTCTCGTCAGACAACAGATTTACATATCAAGGTGGATACTGAAAAACTTGATAATCTGGTAAATTTGACAGGTGAGCTGGTTATAGCGCAGGCTATGATAAAACAAAATCAAGTAATTCTTAATGCTAATGATATGGAGCTCTATCAAAATCTGAGTCAATTATCACAAATCACCGCCGGCTTGCAGGATACCGCGATGTCCATGCGTATGATTCCAATTAAAGCCACCTTTCAAAAGATGGTCAGACTGATTCGTGATTTGGGCAAGAATTCCGGAAAAGAAGTTATTTTGGAGATGCATGGAGAGGATACTGAAATAGATCGTAATGTAGTGGAAGAATTATATGAACCCATGGTCCATATGATTAGAAATTCAGTTGATCATGGAATTGAATCTCCAGAGGAGAGGGAGAGGTCGGGAAAGGACAGAACGGGAGTTGTTCGCCTGGATGCCTATCATCAAGGAGGACAGATCATTGTTGAGATTAAGGACGATGGAAAGGGCCTTGATAAAGAGCGGATTATTGAAAAGGCAAAATCAAGCAATTTAATTGCTGATGATAGCCATCTGACAGATAATGAGATATATTCTCTTATATTTCACCCAGGGTTTTCCACAGCGAAACAGATAACCAATATTTCCGGCCGCGGGGTAGGCATGGATGTGGTCAAAAAGAGTATTGAAAAACTGCGTGGCAGGGTGGAAATTAATTCCAGGCCGGGACAAGGTTCCTCTTTTATTATTAGTCTTCCCCTGACTCTTGCTATAATTGAAGGGATGCTGGTGAGGGTGGGAAAGGAAAGATATATTATTCCGGCATTGACAATTCTTGAGTCATTTCGACCGAAGAAGAGCCAATATTCAACAGTTGAAGGCAAAGGAGAGATGATTTTATCACGAGGAAATTTACTTCCCCTGATCCGGCTTGATCAAATCTTTGGAGTTCATTCTGATTCATCTCATCCATGTGATGCTTTAGTTGTGGCTGTGGAATATCAAAATAAACAGATGTGCATTTTCCTTGATGAGCTATTGGGAAAGGAAGAAGTAGTTATAAAGAATCTTGGTGAAAGGCTGCGGGATATCAAGGGCATTGCCGGTGGAGCTATAATGGCCGATGGCATGGTAGGTCTGATCCTTGATATGGCAGGCGTTTTTGAAATGGCGAGCAATAATTAATCCCTTATCGGATAAGGTTTATGAATACTATCGTTGGTGTTTCGGATATGAAGGTCAGCAATGACCTGGATTCAAGGATTATTACTTATTCCCTGGGTTCATGCATTGGAATTGCTATCTATGATTCAGCAGCTCTTGTAGGAGGAATTGCTCATTTTATGCTTCCTGATTCCAATCTGGATAAGGAGAAGGCCATGAAAAAGCCTTTTATGTTTGCTGATACCTGTATCCCGAAACTTTTCAAGGCAGCCTATAAGTTAGGTGGAAAAAAGGAGAGAATGAGGGTTGTTTTAGTTGGTGGTTCCCAGATTCTGGATCAGAAAGGCTTTTTTAATATTGGTAAACGAAATCATATGGCTGCCAGGAAAATATTCTGGAAAAACAAGGTGTTAATTGATTATGAAGATGTTGGCGGCAATAGTAATCGAACAATTAAACTGGAAGTCAAAACA
>DAOWOF010000243.1 GCA_030642205.1 Desulfobacteraceae bacterium
ATTATTTATGGGTATATTGATTTATTGAATAATGAACTGGCTGGTCAGCCGAAAATAGAGGCCTATCTTTATGAAATAAGACACGCTGCAGAACGTAGCAGCAAATTAACTGAGCGGCTGCTGGCTTTCTCTCGACATAAAAAAACAATTATAAATACAATTGATGTCAATTCGCTATTGCAGGATAAACAGAATATGCTGGCAAAAATGCTCACGGCCAGTATTCATCTGGTATTTGATCTGACTGAAGACCTGTGGAAAGTCAGATTGGACATTGGAGATCTGGAAGATGCCATTATCAATATATGCATTAACGCCATGCATGCAATAGAATCCATAGGCAAGGTAACAATTCAAACCCGCAACGAGAATATAAGTGCAATTGACGGGCTTAGGCTAAACCTGGATCCTGGAGATTATGTCCTGCTCAGTATAACTGATACAGGTTGTGGAATGAATAAGCAAACAAGAGAAAAAATTTTCGATCCCTTTTATACAACCAAAGGAGAGAATGGAAGCGGTTTGGGGCTAAGTCAGGTGTATGGTTTTGTTAAGCGTTGTAACGGATCAATCAAGGTCATCTCTGAACCGGGTCATGGTAGTCAATTTACCTTCTATTTTCCCCGCTATCATAAAGATAACCAGGATAAAAAAATTGGCCAGGATAAAAAATATGAAAAAGATAAAAAGACAGCAGACCTCGAAGGCAATAAAACCATTTTGGTTGTGGATGATGAACCGGCGCTGCTTGATTTGACCTGTGAAATACTAAGACGGAACGAGTATCATACCCTTTGCGCCAAAAATGGCAAACAAGCCCTGCAAATCCTTGAAAAAGAATCTATTGACCTCCTGTTTTCTGATGTGATCATGCCCGAAATGAATGGTTATCAACTGGCGGCTATTGTGAAGAAAAAATATCCCACCATAAAAATCCAACTGTTCAGTGGTTTTGCAGACAAGTATCATGCGGATATGCTTGATGATAATCTGCATAAAAATTTACTGCACAAACCTTTTACCTCTCAAACATTACTGAAAAAAATACGAAATTTATTTGAGGAGAAAGGGGGATAGGGGAAGGCCTGTCTGTTCATCCTGTTTCCGCTTTCCTTTCCAAGTAAATAATGAGTTTTGCCCAACCCCTGGCAGAATGACTTGATATAGCTGCCCTTATCTTCATGCAAATCAAGACCCCGCGCTTTGCCATGCCTCTCTTTATTTTAGCCTTTTTCGGGCTCTTTTTATTTCAGCCAGGATTTTACCCCATTTCTGGTGGCTCAATTGAATCTGATCCCAGACAGCTTGTTTATTTCGTTGACACTATTATATTTTTATACTAAAATCCGATTATAGTCTAAAGTTGTCAAGTTAGGAGGTGTTAATGAAACAGGAAAAATTAAACTATATTATTGATGTGGCCAGAAATATGTTTGCGCGATATGGCCTTCGAAAAACTAATATTGATGAGCTGGCTCACATGGCTAGAGTGGCAAAAGCAACTATCTATAATTATTTTGGGAGTAAAGACAGTGTTTATCTCGCGGTACTTAAAAAAGAAGCTGATGAAATAATAGGAGCCATCTTGGATTCTATAGATAAGGAGGCATTGCCGCCAGAAAAATTGATTGCTCTTGTTAAAACAAAATTTAATCAGATGCCAAAGGCTCTTAATCTTTTAAATCTGGAAATTGATGGCGCGGAAAATCGCTATCCTGATTCAATAGCCATACGCAACGATCTTTTTTGGAAAGAAGTGGAGATAATACAAGATATTCTGGAAGAAGGTTTAGCAAAAGGATTCTTTTACATAAAGAATATAATGCTGGCCTCCAAGAGTATCGGTTATGCCATAAGAGGGTTTGAGCGTGATTGGTTGCTATTTGATTCCAGAGACAGGATTGATCATTATCTCGATTATTTTCTTAATATTATCATTAAGGGCTTAATGTCAGCCAATTCTAATAAAACTGACAGGTTCGTCATTGATTAAGCATGTCAATAAATAGGGACGATGGCTGCCTGAATTATTGATCTTCCCCTGCTTTTCATGGGCCCAGATTAATTTTGAAGGAAGAGAAGTCTCCAGATTTATTAAGAAAATAGAGTAGTCATACTTTAGAATATCTAAAATTAAATGCCAATATTATTTGAGGCAAAGGTTAGAAAAACAGGAGTAGATATAATTTGGAGATAGTTAATGAAACTGCCTGAAATTGCTGTACGTCGACCAGTAACAATTACTATGATTTTTTCCGCTATCGCCTTGATAGGGATTGTCGGGTTTTTGAGACTTAATCTGGATATGTTGCCGGAAATAGAGCCTCCTGCCATAAGCGTTATCACTCCATATCCTGGAGCTTCTGCCACAGATGTAGAATCAGAAGTGACAAAGTACCTGGAGGACCAACTTTCAACCACACCTGACCTCGACCGCATAGAATCAACATCAAAGGATAATATATCTATCATTAATTGCATATTTAATTGGGGCTCTGATCTGGATGTGGCGGTTAATGACATCAGGGAGAAAATAGATCTGGCGAAATCAGACCTTGCGGCTGGATCAAGAGAACCTTTTATTCTTAAATTCAGTAGTTCTATGGTACCGGTTCTTGTGGCAACCGTGACGGCAAAGGAAAGTCTGCCTGATCTTTATCGGATAGTAGATAAACAGATAGCGGACCCTTTAAAACGCATCAAAGGTGTAGGATCAATTCTTTTTGTTGGTGGTAAGGAAAGACAAATAAATATCTATTTTAATAGAGAAGCGCTGGAGGCCTATAACCTCTCTATTCAGCAAATCAGGCAAATACTAATGGCTGAGAATCTCGATGCTCCGGCCGGATCAGTTAAGCTGAAAAATAAAGAATTACAGATCAGGGTAGCTGGTCGATTTAAAAATACGGATGAAATTGCCAATATTGTTGTTGGAAAGAATGGCGACGCATTCATACGTTTAAAGGACATTGCTGAAATAGATGATAACTTTGAAGAACCACAGGAATGGTGTTGGGCAGAGGGTCTTCCTGCTATGGTAATGCTGGTTCAAAAACAGTCAGGGGCAAACGCTGTCAATGTAATTGACGCCATTAATAAAAAATTGGAGGATTTGAAGACCCAGCTTCCCGCGGATATTGAAACTCATCTTATACTGGATACCTCCGGTCATATCAAAAACATGATCAAGGCCCTCACCCAATCCGCATTTGCAGGAGGGATCCTGGTTATAATTATCTGTTTTATTTTTCTCAGAACCATCATAACCAGTTTTCTTGTAACACTTGCTATCCCCCTTTCTATTTTAGCTTGCTTTGCAGGCCTCTACTTTAAGGGATATACCTTAAATGCTATATCTCTAATGAGTCTTGCTCTGGCAATGGGCATGGTTGTCGATGATGCTATTGTAGTAATTGACAATATTGCCAGGCATCTGGATGAAGGAGAAGATATGAAAAGCGCAGCTGTTTCAGGTTCTTCTGAAGTAGGAATGGCTGTTCTGGCTTCTTCCTTAAGTATCATCGCCGTCTTTCTTCCTCTTCTTTTCGTAAAAGGCATCGCCGGAATAGTCTTTGGACAGTTATCCTTTATGATAATTCTTGCTATTGCGATGTCTAATATTGTAGCGCTCACTTTAATCCCTATGGCCTCATCGCGGTTATTGCATAGGCGAAATGAAAAGGCCCAAAA
>DAOWOF010000199.1 GCA_030642205.1 Desulfobacteraceae bacterium
AAAGATAATTTTTTTCTTCTGATTCCAAATAACCCAAGGATACCGGTAAACAAGAGTATAAAGGCAGGCGGAAGAGGAACAGGCGCTAGATGGGAGCTGGAACCAACGCGCTCGACCAATAAGGGATTGTCCGACATGTCGCCAAAAGTAATATCGTTTACTACTACCTGCTCGGCCCAAAGAGTATCATGCATTATAAAACCGGCCACATCTATTACCTCTTGTCCCGCGCCTTGCTCAGAGACTGTAAACCAGATCGTAGCCAACTTGTTCTGGCTATTTTGCATGGGGTAATAAACGCCATTAGAACCTAGTGGTTCTGATCCATTAATATCGCCAATAAGACCATCGTAACTCACAGTGTCATCAGTAGGAAACATTCCTCCATCCCAAACATCCTGCGGGAATGGAAATCCGCCATCATTATAATCTTCATACATAATTGCGGTATAACTTAAGAGGTCTTTATTAAAACTGAGGGTTACGCCCATCAAGTTTAGATTATCATCAAGTTCTCCCTGAAAATTGATGTCCATCGAGTAATAGTCACCGACATTGCCCAGAGTCCCGTCAACGTTGGTAAGCTCAAGATTCCAGGCCATTGCCGATATTGGGCCAAAGATAAAAATTGTCAACAAAGCAAAAAACAGTATTTTTGAAATTTTCTTGGTCATGATTCTGACTTCTCCTTTTTATTATATTTCCGGGGTTGATTTCAACTTCGGCCACTAATTTCATAATGAGAAGCACAGAAGCATAATCAATTGAATTGAGAGTATTTATTCGAATATTTGGCCAGGCTGCGAAGCAAGATGTCCGAAATTGGAGTCATCCCCAATTTGCCAACAGTTCATGGAAAACAAGCTAAAATAAAAAAAACCCATATGATGCAAGATCATATGGGAACCGTTTTTATCCACAAACTATACCTGCCATTTTTCCTGAATGGCAGGAGCTATATCAAGGCAGGTTTTCTGACTTACGGATCATCCTACTCATCACACCTTCCCATCTTTAAAGACAGTGGCTTTCTGTGATTTTCGTCCCCGATTACAGCGGCGGGTCCGTCCCTGATTTTCACAGGGTTCCCTTTTTACTCATTAAAGAACACCTTGGATTGCTTGTTTTTATTTCATACCCTTCTTTTGTTGTCAAGCAAAAGATAAAAAACCGGAATATTTCTCTTTTCAGGTATCCTTAGGATGCACTATTCTTCAAAAGGAGAACTGCTGAGCATAAGGTAGGTTTATTGACTTATGACTCCAGCAAATGTAATGATTATACCATTAAGGAAATATGATAAAGGTGAAAGATGAATACCAAAGGTTTAATTTTTTTATTAATTATTATGTTCATTTGTGTGGGAGATGGACCAGGCAGGGCCGCAAGTTTTAAAGATGCTCTTGGCAGGATTGTGGAGCTTGAATCTCCTCCTGAAAGAATTGTGTCACTAGCTCCCAGTATAACCGAAATCCTTTATGCTCTCGGCCTTGGAGAACAGGTTGTGGGGGTAACTCAGTTTAGCGATTATCCGCAGGCGGCCCTGAAAAAACCCAAGGTAGGCAGCTATATCAAACTGAATGTGGAGCGAATTATTGCCTTGCGTCCTGATATTGTAATCGGAACGGCAGACGGCAATAAACCGAGAATTGTAAAACTCCTTGAGCAGGCCTCCATCCCGGTTTATATTATTAATCCACGAAAGATCAGGGATATATTAAAGACTATCTCGACTCTGGGACAAGTATGCGGGGTTAGAGACAAGGGAAAGGCTTTATCAAGCGAATTGAAAGAAAAAGTAGATCGAATTTATAAGCAAACATCAATCCTGAAAAAACCTCTGGTCTTTTTGCAGATAAACTCAAAACCTCTTATGACTGTAAATAAAATGACTTTTCATCATGATATTATCAGGCTGGCCGGTGGAATAAATCTGGCTGGAGAGGAAACCATCATCTACCCCAAAATCAGCATGGAAGAAATCCTCCTTAAAAGACCCGATATTATATTGATATCCACAATGGAAAGAGGCAGGCGATTTGCAAGGGAAAGAGAAAAGTGGCTGCTTTGGACAGATATACCGGCAGTCAAAAACAACCGGATTCATGCTATTGATTCAAATCTTATGGACCGGGCATCACCAAGAATTATATTGGGTCTGGAAAAAATGGCAAAATTGCTCCATCCTGAAGTGAAATGGGACTAGATGGCCAGATCCTTAATATCTCGCCAATTAAATTACCGGCATGTCCTTATAATCTCCGGACTTCTATGCTTCTTGCTTATATTGACAGCCTTTTTCTCCTTGTTAATGGGAACAGCCCATATTACCCTCAAACAATTATTGGGCATGATCCTTGGCGAGCCGGGTATTGATCATAATTTGAGTCTGATTGTCTTCAAGATAAGACTTCCAAGGATTCTACTGGCAGGCCTCACAGGATTCACCCTTTCTCTGGGAGGAGTAATTTTTCAGGCAATATTGCGAAATCCGCTCGCTGATCCTTTTATACTTGGAGTCTCCAGCGGTGGAGCTTTTGGTGCTGTTGTCGCCATAATTCTGGGATTTGGCATGAGTATTGGAATTCCTCTTATGTCATTTGCAGGCTCATTTCTAACAATTTTCCTGGTCTTGTCTATTGGTAAAAAGAATATTGGAATGGAATCCACCACTATTTTACTTTCTGGCGTAATTATTAATGCCTTTTTTTCTGCTATTATCATGTTCTTTATCGCGACAACAGTGGATGATCGTCTCCATACCATGCTTTTTTGGCTATATGGAGATCTATCCCAAAGTGTTTTCTCTGAATCCGCAGTAATATTTCCGGTTACTTTGATAAGCTTTATAGCTCTATATGGCTTTTCCAGACATCTTAATCTGCTTACGGCAGGGGAAGAATCAGCCCTTCAATTAGGCGTGGATGTAGAAAGGACAAAATTGATTTGTATTATACTGGTCTCCATGGGAACAGGAGTAATAGTCGCCTTCTCCGGCTTAATAGGCTTCGTAGGCCTGATTATGCCTCATGTCTGCCGGATGATCATTGGTTCGGATCATCGGCTTTTATTGCCTGTTTCATGTTTGGGCGGAGCCATTTTCCTGATTATCGCTGATACCCTGGCAAGGACGATATTTGCCCCAAATGAATTGCCGGTGGGAGTCATCACGGCCTTTATCGGAGCACCTTTCTTTGTTTATCTTCTCTTGAGAAGGGGGCGTCAATGGAACCACTCCTGAAAATTAAAAAGATAGGATTCAGATATAATAATAAATGGATTCTGCGAAATATTGGCTTTGACGCGCAGCAAGGAGAACTAATCGCGATTATCGGGCCTAACGGTTCCGGCAAAAGCACTCTTTTAAAGCTTATAGATGGGCTACTTGTCCCGGATGAAGGAGAGATCCTTTTAAAAAATCGGCCCTTAGAAAGCTATTCCAGGATGGACTTGGCAAAGGAAGTGGCCATGGTGGCCCAGGAAAACCATTTTCAATTCCCCTTTACAACCATGGAAGTTGTACTTATGGGACGTTTTCCACATCTGGGACGTTTTCAATTCGAAGGCAAAAAGGATATGGAAGTGGCCTGCCAGGCCCTTAAGTCTACACATTGTTTTAATCTTAAAGAACGTTTCATCCATGAACTGTCCGGGGGTGAAAAACAGAGGGTCTTGCTTGCCAGGGCCCTGGCTCAGGAACCTGTGGCGATTTTACTGGATGAACCAACCTCTTTTTTAGACCTTAGATTTAAAAAAGAAATATTCGATTTGATTTCATTGCTAACTAAAAAAAAGGCCTTGACCGTGATAATCGTCTCCCATGATATTGACTTGGTGGCGCAGTACTGCGATCGTATAATTATGCTGAAACATGGAAGCGTACATTCTTCCGGGAAACTGGATGAGGTCATAACTGCCGCAAATATTGAGGACGTTTATGGCTGTCCGGTTGTTGTTGATAAAAATCCGGTTACAAACAGTTTGCGTGTAAGTCTTATCTAATGCCTGAACAAAAAACTGCTAATCTCTCCCATTTCTGTGCCAATCTCAAAGTTTAATCCTCAAAATACTTAATGTATTCCTGCTGCCTGAAACAAAAACAACATGCTTTGCATAGGCGCGTCTATACAATCACACACATTTTTTATTCCAAACCAGAGACACATCTCTCTCAAATTTAATGCAGCGTTTTAAGCGCTACCCCTAGTCAGTTTATCTTAACTGATGTTACGCATTTGCTCCGAATATTTAATATAAGTCATCTTTACGCCTAATGTGCTCATATATTGAGATTAGATGGCATAATATATGCAGCTTTGAAGGCAGGTTTCAATGAACTTCAAAAGTTATATGCGCGTAATATCAGTTATTTAAAGATATTTCGTTCTCTTGATTATTTCAGATTGCGGATTATCGTTCTCCCGGTTGATTGTTAAACAACAGGAGAATAATTTTTAAGGCCCTAAAACAAGATAGCATGGGAGAATATAGAATGAAATTTAAAAGAA
>DAOWOF010000150.1 GCA_030642205.1 Desulfobacteraceae bacterium
CCATATAAGGATTTTAAGACATCGGAGCTTATGAGTATTGGCATGTGCGGATGGCTCTATCTTTGTGGAGACACTGACAGGCAGCCAGTGCAAATCAGTTGTCCCCAGGCATATTATAATGCGGGCATGGATGGCGCGGTGGGGGCAATGCTCGCTTTGTATGACAGAGAGATCACAGGTAATGGTCAAGAGGTCGAAATCTCGATCCAGCGCAGTTTGGTTATTTGCAGCTTCCAATCAATTCCATATTATGAAGTAGGCCATTCCATTCCAAAAAGAGAAGGCCCATACAGGATTTTGGCAGGATACATAAAACAACGGCAAAGTTGGCCATGTAAGGATGGTTTTATAAGTTTTTCATTAATAGGAGGCGGTGCTGGAGAAAAAACCATGAGCGGCCTTGTAGGCTGGATGCAAGAAGAGGGAATGAGCAATGAATTCATAGAAAAAATTGAATGGAAGGGTTTGGATCTAGCCCGGACAGACAGGAATTTTATGGCTCAGATAGAACAGGCGCTGGAACAATTCTTTCTAACACATACCATGGCAGAACTCTATGAAGGATCGCTTAAAAGAAGAATAATGCTTTATCCTGTAAGTAATACCAGGGAGATTTATGAAAATAAGCAGCTGTTAGAAAGGGATTTCTGGGAAGATGTAAAACATCCTGAATTAAAAGATCCAATCAGTTATCCCGGCCCATTTGGTAAATTCACAGAAACACCTCTGGAGATTTCAAGGCCAGCCCCTCTTCCTGGCCAACATAATGAGGAGATATATATAAAGGAATTAGGCTTTACTCTTAATGATCTTGAACTGTTTAAAAAAAACCGGATTATATAAAGGAGCTTGATAACTATGACTTCTAATGCTCTTGAAGGCTTGAAGGTCGCAGATTTTACCTGGGCGGCAGTTGGTCCTATCACAACTAAATATCTGTCTGATTTTGGGGCTGTGATAGTCAAGATTGAGACCTCAAAAAGGCCGGATGTCATGCGGATGCTTCCTCCTTTTATGGAAAAAAAATCTGGAATTAACCGGAGCGCATATTTTGCATTCTTTAATGCCGGTAAATATAGTCTTGCCCTTGATTTAGGAAAATCCAGGGGGATAGATGTCGCAAAAAGCCTGGTTTCCTGGGCAGATGTGGTTGTGGAAAATTTTACACCGGGTACAATGGAAAAATGGGGCTTAGGTTATGATGAGCTAAGAAAAATCAAGCCGGATATAATTATGTTACGAAATTCAAACCAAGGTCAAACAGGGCCTTCTGCCAGCCATCCCGGGACAGGTTTGCAATTGGTCGGCCTGTCAGGTTTTACCAATCTTACTGGCTGGCCTGATAGAGATCCGGTGCAGCCCTGGGGTGGTTATACTGATTTGACAGCAGTACGCCTGGGAGTATTGGCCCTGGTTGGGGCACTTTTTCATCGCAAGAGAACCGGTAAGGGGCAGTGTATAGATATGTCGCAGTTAGAGACAGGTGTCCATTTTTTAACTCCGGCATTGCTAAATTATAATGTTAACCAAAAAATTGACAAAAGGGCTGGTAATTCTAACCCTGATGCTGCTCCTCATAATGTCTATCGCTGTAAAGGTGATGATCGATGGTGTGTCATTACTATATTGAGTGATCAGGAATGGAAATTGTTTGGCAGTGTCCTTCCTGAGTTAAAATGGGCAAAAGAATCAAGGTTTGAGTCTCTTGAAGGAAGAAAGAGGTATGAACAGGATCTTGACAAGCTTATTGAAGCCTGGACTATCAAAGAAACTCCAGAGGAAGTCATGAATTTGCTGCAAGGAGCAGGGATCCGGGCCGGGATGGTTCAGGATGCCAAAGATCTCTATTTTGATCCGCAGCTCAAGGAGGATAATGTTTTTTGGCCTATTAAACATAAGGAAATGGGGATGGTATCTCATTTTGGACAGCCAATCCATTTATCTAAGTGCAATGTAAAGGCAAGGCTGCCAGCACCATGTTTAGGGGAACATACAGAAATGGTATGTAAAGAGATTTTGGGTATGTCAAATGAAGAATTCGAAGACCTGTCAAAGATGGGCATTTTTTCATAATAAGCGATAATGTTTTGAACTTATCTGCATTTTTGCAAGATGTTTTTGTTCAGACACTATCTACTCTTTTAATATGCTATCAAGAAAGGGAGCTATGGAATATAAACATATTATTGTAACTAAAGATGATGATGGGATAGCCGTTGTTACTCTTAATCGCCCTAAGGCTTTAAATGCTCTAAATTCGGCAGTTGCCAATGAACTAGCCGCAGCAGGCAGGGCCTTGGAAGAGGACAATGATGTCAAGGCCGTAATTGTAACCGGCGCTGGACGGGCTTTTGCAGCTGGAGCAGATATTAAAGAGCTTCAGAAAGCTACTCCGGCAGAAGCTCGTAAATGGGCCAGAAATTTATTTGATTCCTTTGAGGCCCTGGCAAGAATTTCTAAACCTGTTATTGCTGCAGTGAATGGAATTGCATTTGGAGGCGGATGTGAACTGGCATTAGCCTGCGATTACATGATTGCCTCGGAAAAGGCTATCTTTGGTGTTCCTGAAATCAAGATAGGAGTCTTTCCAGGCGCAGGCGGAATGTATCGTTTGGCCAAGGCCGTTGGCATGCGTATGGCCAAGGAAATGATCTTTAATGGAGAACCTGTCGATGCCAGGACTGCCCTGTCAATCGGTTTGGTAAATCGGATACTTCCGGCTGAGAATTTTTTAGAAGACGTAAAAGTTATGGTCCGGAAAATTGCATCTATGAGTGGTATTGCCCTCAAGCTTGCAAAGCAGGCCCTTGATGAGGGGCAGGATGCTCCTGATCCCATGGGAGTCTATCGTGATATCGATGCCCTTGGAATTGCATTTGCAACAGAAGACCAAAAAGAGGGTATGGCAGCATTTGTTGAAAAAAGGCCGCCTAAATTCGTAAACAAATAAATAGGGTCTGAACAAAAACTGCTGATTTCCCGATTTCTGCGTCAGTCTCAAATTTTAATACTCAAAATACTTAATGTATTCCTGCGGTTAAAATTTCCTGGTTTTGTTCAGAAACTATTTAAATCATAATATTTTCTGTGCGAATAAAATTCAATTAACTTTAGATACCTTGAAAAAAGGGGCGTATTTTCTTTAAGTTCAAGGAAGGTGAATATTTTGACCACAGGAATACATTTTAAAGTGATTTATCATGAAACTATATCAGCATTCAATACATAAGCTTCACAAACTACTTAAAAGCAAAGATATCAATTCTCTTGAACTAACTAAATCTGTTTTGCAGCATATTGAAGAGGTTGAGCCTTATCTGAATGCCTTTATAACGATAATGAAGGAAACAGCGCTGGAACAGGCTAAAGAAGCTGACAAGAAAATTGCATCGGGTAAAATTTCTGCTCTTACCGGTATCCCATTGGGAATCAAGGATCTTATCTGTATTAAAGGGGTATCCACTACATGCGCTTCAAAAATCCTCGAAAATTTTATCAGCCCCTATGATGCTACCGTAATTGAGAAATTACGCCAGGAGGGAGCAGTATTTATCGGCAAATTAAATATGGATGAATTTGCCATGGGTTCCTCAACTGAGACATCATACTTTGGACCCACGAAAAATCCATGGAATCTTGACTATATCCCTGGTGGTTCAAGCGGAGGATCAGCGGCAGCCACCGCGGCAGGAGAATGTATTGCGTCTCTTGGCTCTGATACAGGAGGTTCTATCCGCCAGCCTGCTTCACATTGTGGAATCGTAGGGCTTAAGCCTACCTATGGCAGGGTCTCACGTTATGGTCTGGTTGCATTTGCTTCATCCCTGGATCAGATCGGCCCCATGACCAGGGACGTGCGGGACTGCTCTATTTTTCTTGAAGCCATTAGTGGATATGACCGTCGTGACTCCACTTCAGTATCAAAAGATGTCCCCCATTTTTCTGCCTCACTGGGTGAGGAAATAAAAGGACTGAGAATCGGAATCCCCCAGGAATATTTTGGCAAAGGTCTGGATCCGGATGTTCAAACTACTATTGATAGAGCAATCAGGGATCTGGTAAGCCTTGGAGCCAGGGTTGAAGAGATTTCCCTTCCTCATACTGAATATGTTGTTGCTGTTTATTATATAATTGCTCCGGCTGAAGCGAGTTCAAATTTAGCCCGCTATGATGGCGTCAAATATGGTTATCGTACTGAAAATAGCAAAGATCTTGCTGAAATGCTGAACAAAACCAGGACAGAAGGCTTTGGAAAAGAGGTTATTCGCAGAATAATGCTGGGGACTTATTCCCTTTCGGCCGGATATTATGATGCCTATTATAAAAAAGCCTCCCAGGTACGCACTCTTCTGATTAATGATTTTAAAGAGGCATTTGACAAATGTGATATATTGCTAACCCCAATTAGTCCCATACCTCCCTTTAAGATAGGGGAAAAAATGAATGATCCTTTAACCATGTACCTGACTGATATTTATACCATTGCTGCAAATCTTAGTGGTATACCAGGACTCTCCATGCCGTATGGTAAAAGTAAAGCCGGACTGCCAATTGGCATCCAACTCCTTGGAAATTATTTTGACGAAGAGACCATTTTAAAGACAGCCTTCATGCTGGAACAAGAAAAAAGCAACTGGACTATTGATTGCCTTTATAGCAAATATGAAAAAACAGGGACAAAATGATCAAAGATAATTTCGTTGAATCCAAATTATCAGCAGGACTCAAAGATATCAAGACCATTGGGCGCTATGAAATCATCCATAAAATTGGACAAGGCGCCTCAGGCATTGTTTACAAAGGTCAAGATCCTTATATAAATAGACCTGTGGCCATAAAAATTTCCCTCCCGAGTTCCAGAAAGGCCAGAGAACGTTTTTTTATCGAGGCCCAATCTGCGGGCAGACTTAATCACCCAAATATTGTATCTATCTATGACGCTGGTGAATTCAATAATTATTGTTATATTACCATGGAATATATTGATGGCAAGACCCTGAAAGGATTTTGCCATCACGACAAACTCCTTCCTGTCGCCAAGGCAATGGAACTTATCTTGAGGGTCTGCAATGCCCTCGATTACGCGCATCGCAACGGCATTATTCATAAAGATATCAAACCTCCCAATATCATGCTGGATAAAATCGGGATCGTAAAAATAACTGATTTTGGAATAGCTCAATTTACCGAACAAACTGCTGAAATGGGCATTTTTGGAACGCCAAGTTATATGGCTCCGGAACAGATCAAGGATGAAATAGCCGTAATACCAAGTGATGTTTTTTCCCTGGGCTGTGTCATGTATGAGATGTTGACAGGAATAGTAGCCTTTGGGGGTGATAATGACTTCTCAATTATGTATAAGATAGTAAATGAGGATCCAATACCAATTCTGAATATTCGTCCCGACTTGCCAAAAATTATGGGAGATATAATAAAAAAGGCCCTGTCCAAGCAATTTCAGGATCGTTACCAGACATGTCTGGAATTTGCCTATGATCTGAGATTAGCCCTAAATGCCCTCAATCGGGCTGGAAATAATGGAAAAGCACCTGATATTTCAGAGCAATTTTCAAACATCCCATTCTTCAGAAACTTCACTAAACAAGATATAAACAGCTTGATCTCGATTAATAATATTATAAAGATTAAAAAGGGAGATATCATTTTATCGGAAGGCGATATTGATGATATCTTTTTTATTGTTTTAAGCGGCAAAGTAAAAATCATGAGACAAAATCAAACCCTTGCTATTATCAAACAAGGTGAATCTTTTGGTGAGATGGCCTATCTTGGTGGTCAGATGCGCGTTGCCACAGTAATTGCTGAAACGAATTGTATCCTTTTAAAAATAATACCCGAGATGCTTGACTCCGCCCCGGCAAAAACTCAGGTTCTTTTTTATAAGAATTTTTCTCTGACCCTTGTCCAAAGGCTTTCCAAGGCAACTATGCATGAAAAAGAGTGATCTGCTTATTCCTGATATTATTTCCAGCGACCGTGACTATATCGGGTTAAAAGGATTGGTAACAGTAAAACCGCTGGTCTAAAAAAAAG
>DAOWOF010000019.1 GCA_030642205.1 Desulfobacteraceae bacterium
GATATTAGCTAAACCTTTTATAAAATCCTTTCATATTTTTAATTATAATGCCAATTATTTCATCTGGATTTTTTCCAAAAAATTCATATCTGATTTTTTAATACATGTGAAACTCTTTTGCAAGAAAAATTTCAGAGAAAAAAAGGGGCGGGTCTTCCTTTGCCCCCTGTAAACGATGAGGGTCAAAACGATGAGGGTCAAGCCTTTACTTGATCCTGATTATTAATTTCCCTTGTCTTATGGAACTCTATTTCGGGCCATTGTTTCATGCAATAATTGAGATCCCATTCACTTGTCGCGAGATATGCCTTTGTCCCTTCGGAATCTATCGCAATATTGCTTTTGTTTTCATGCTCAAAACGCGCCATTTCCTTTGAATCTTTACACCTGATCCAGCGTGAGACATTATAGGAAGAATGTTCGTAAATAGAATCAACACCATATTCAGACTTAAGACGCGCCATAGTTATATCAAGCTGTAGTGCTCCTACTGCTCCCAGGATGTAGGCATTTGATATAATGGGCCTGAAGACCTGGATGACTCCTTCTTCAGCGAGTTGTTTAAGCCCTTTCTGAAGATGTTTGGCCTTTAAAGGACTTTTGAGAATTACTTTTTTAAAGAATTCAGGCGCAAAATTAGGAATCCCGGAAAATTTTAATACCTCCTTTTCTGTAAATGTATCTCCTATCATTATCGTGCCATGATTATGAATCCCTATGATATCTCCAGAATATGCTTCTGATATGTTTTCACGCTCGTTCGCCATAAAAATAGTGGCATTCGCAAAGGTTACACTTTTTCCTATTCTATGGTGAAAAACCTTAATGCCTCGTGTGAATTTCCCTGAACAGATCCTGATAAATGCTATTCTGTCCCTGTGCGCCGGGTCCATATTGGCCTGAATTTTAAACGCAAAACCTGAAAAAGGTTTTTCATAGGGAGAAACTTTCCGGGTAAAAGCATCTCTGGGACCGGGTGATGGCGCCATTTCCACAAATGTATCCAGCAATTCCTTTACACCAAAATTATTGATTGCGCTTCCGAAAAAAACAGGGGTCTGAGTGCCATTTAAATAATGCTTAAGCTCAAAAGGATCAGTAGCGCCTTCGATCAATTCAATATCTTCTCTTAGCTCAGCTGCCTGGGCGCCCAGGATCTCATCAAGTCTGGGGTCGGAGAGATCAGTGATAACAATATCTTCTCTTTTTTTCTTTACATGGCCTGGCGAGAAAAGATGAATCTCTTTTTTATATAAATTATAGACCCCATTGAATCCTTTTCCCATGCCAATAGGCCAGGAAAGAGGAGAGCATTCGATCTGCAGTTTGTCTTCAATATCAGCTATAATATCCAGAGGCTCCATGCCATCACGGTCCAGTTTGTTTATAAAGGTGATTATAGGCGTATTGCGCATTCGGCAGACTTCCATCAGTTTTTCGGTCTGATGTTCAACTCCTTTGCCGCTATCAATTACCATAAGCGCGCTGTCTACTGCCGTAAGCACCCTGTAAGTGTCTTCGGAAAAATCCCTGTGTCCTGGCGTATCCAGCAGATTTATTTCAAAATCCCTATAATTAAATTTCATAACTGATGTAGTGACAGAGATTCCTCTTTCCTTTTCAATCGCCATCCAGTCACTGGTCGTATGCTTTGATGCTTTACGGGCCTTTATAGCTCCGGCCTGCTGAATAGCTCCACCGTAAAGAAGTAATTTTTCAGTTAAAGTAGTCTTGCCCGCATCCGGATGGCTTATGATGCCAAAAGTCCTGCGCTTTTTTATCTCATTTACATTATGATTCATGATATTCGTATCTTTTTTAGCCTTGATATTTTGCTGATCTCATAAGATGCCTCTTCTGCGCAGAAAGTGTTTTCTTATGAAGCCTTATGGATTTTGGAGTAACCTCGACCATCTCATTATCGTTTATATAATTTATTGCTTCTTCAAGAGTCATGGGTTTTACAGGCGAACATGTTATGTTTTCATCTTTTCCTGAAGCGCGCATATTGGAAAGCTTTTTTTCTTTGCAGGGATTAACATTAATATCCAGATCCTTATTATGCTCGCCTATTATCATCCCTTCGTAAACTAATTCTCCAGGCGAAATAAAAAGACGGCCTCTTGGCTCCAGGTGAAAAAGCGCGTATGCGACAGCGCTGCCCTGTCTGTCAGAGACAATTGATCCTGTAAATCTGGAAGAAAAATCACCTCGATAGTCCTCATACTTGTCAAAAAGGGTATTAATAATACCAGTTCCCTTTGTATCGGTAAGAAATTCATCCCTGTATCCGATTAAAGATCGTGAAGGGACCGAAAACTCAGCCCTTATCCTTCCCAGGCCGTTATTAACCAGATTCGTCAGTCGTCCTTTTCTAAAAGAAAGTTTTTCTGTTACAATGCCTGCAAAATTTTCCTGACAATCCACATATAATGTTTCAACAGGCTCCTGCCTTTTTCCTTTTTTATATTTATAGATAACCTTGGGCCTGCCGACATTAAATTCAAAGCCCTCTCTTCTCATTGTTTCAATAAGGATCGCTATCTGAAATTCACCCCTGCCTTTTACAATAAAGCTGTCTTTGTTCTCTCCATGTTCAAGCTTGATGGCAACATTTTTCAATGTCTCCTTGCTTAGCCTTTCATAAATCTTTCCTGACTGCACAAATTTTCCTTCTTTTCCTGAAAAGGGAGAGGTGTTTATTGTAAATTCCATGGAAATCGTAGATTCATCAATACTTATTCGTTTTAGAGGCTTTGGAAACTCTTTTGTGCATAATGTGTCGCCTATCTTGACATTATCTATTCCTGAAAGAACAATAATGTCGCCTGCTTCCGCGGTTTTAGCTTCTTTCAGGGTCATTCCGTCATATATCTGAAGCTTTGATATCTTGAGCGGCACATGCTCTTGTTTATCATTGATGCAGATCATTGTGTCATTGAATTGAGCTGTCCCGTTAAAAACCTTTCCTATAGCAAGCCTTCCAATATAGTCCGAATACCCAAGATCAGACACAAGCATCTGAAAGGGCTCATCTTTGTCAAATTGAGGAGCTGGTATTTCATCGAGGATAGTTTGAAATAGAATGTCCAGATTACCATTTTTTTCAGCCAGTGTTTTTTTTGCTATGCCGTCACGACCAATAGCGTAAAGCAATGGGAAATCAATCTGCTCATCATCCGCGCCAAGGTCTATAAAAAGGTCATATATCTCATCGAGTATTTCCCCGGGACGAGCATCCTTTCTGTCTATTTTATTGATAACTACAATAACCTTAAGACCCTTTTCAAGTGTCTTCTTTAATACAAAGCGGGTCTGAGGCAAAGGACCCTCCGAGGCATCAACAAGAAGAATCGCGCCGTCAGTCATTGAAAGCGCCCGTTCAACTTCTCCTCCAAAATCGGCATGGCCTGGAGTATCAATGATGTTAATCTTGACGCCATTCCATTTTACGGAACAATTTTTGGCAGCAATGGTTATCCCGCGTTCCCTTTCCAGATCCATGGTGTCCATTAATCTTTCATCAACTTCGAGGCCGGGACGGAATAATTCGGTTTGTTTAAACATGGCGTCAACCAGAGTTGTTTTGCCATGATCAACATGTGCTATGATCGCGATGTTTCTTATTGTGTTGTTTTTTGAGATTGTTTTCACGGTTTAAAGTTCCATATGTGTTTAATTTTAAGATAGAAGATAGTGTTCATATATGAATAAGATATTTTTATCAAGTAAGGAAAAATCCATGCCTTCTTCCTGAAGCCTCTAACCTGGGATTTTAAATGCTCCACTCTGATAAAAAAGATATCTTTGAATGAAGATGCTATCTTAATATAATACCAGTTTATGGCTGGCCTGGAAAAAAATTATTATGCAAGAACTTAACCAGAATTACATATAAGATTAATCGTTTATTAATTGCATTTATTAAAACTAAGTAATATAAATGTCGTAGCTTGATTTATCGTATCGGCTCAATTAATTGGGGTCTTTCCTTTGTATCAAAACCCCTCTGGGTTACAGTAAAAGAGAGCATTTATAACGCATTGCGGATCAGGAATAAAATCTGATACCATCCCGGCGCGATGGTTATTGAGATGTTATGACTTATTCGATATCTTTCAATTAATACAAGTATGCAAGGCTAAAGGAGATGATTATATGCAAATAAAAGATGTAATAGCTGTCGTAACTGGTGGAGCATCAGGTTTAGGTGAAGCTTGTGTCAGGTCTTTAGTTGAAAAAGGTGGAAAAGCTGCCATTCTGGATTTTGCAAAAGAAAGAGCGGAACAAATTATTTCTGAATTAGGCGACTCCGTTATTTTTTGCAATACAGATGTAACTGATGCTAAAACTGTACAAGCTGCGGTAGATCGTACTGTAGAGGTTTTTGGATCTCTTAATGTGGCAATTAATTGTGCCGGCGTTTCGAATGCAGGGAAAGTCTTGAGCAAAAAAGGCCCCTTGCCAATAGAACAATTCAATAGAGTAGTGCAGATCAATTTGATAGGAACAATGAATGTGGTAACCTTAGCAGCAGACAAAATGGTAAAAAACGATCCTTTTGAAGATGGTGAGAAAGGAGTGATAATCAATACCGCATCTGCTGCTGCCTTTGAAGGTCAAGTTGGCCAGGCTGCCTATAGCGCTTCAAAAGCAGGAGTTGTAGGAATGGCGCTTCCTATCGCCCGTGAATTTGCTGATTATGGGATTAGAATTATGACTATTGCCCCTGGTCTTTTTATGACGCCAATGCTGGCAGGTCTCCCTGAGCATATACAAGAGTCATTAAATAAAATGGTTCCTTTTCCAAAAAGATTGGGAAAAGCTTCCGAGTATGCGGATTTAGTTCAACATATTATAGAAAATACCATGTTAAACGCTGAAGTTATCCGTCTTGATGGTGCAATAAGAATGGCTGCCAAATAGCATACAGACAAAGACGAATAAATTTGGCACATTTATAATTTTAATGCTCAACCCCTGTTTAATACAGGGGTTTCTTCTACGGTAGTACAGTTAAAACCGGCCAGGGGATTATCCCGGCTTTCTTATTAGACACTGCCGCATATCTTGTACTTTGGACTTTTCAGTATGAATTAGCAGGTCAATCAGGATATGGAGATACCGCTTCTTAATGATATTGTTATTATATTTGGTCTGGCTATTGCTGTCCTCTTTATATGCCATCGATTTCGTGTGCCTGCGGTTGTGGGGTTCCTCCTCACCGGGGTCTTTCTCGGGCCTTACGGACTTGGGCTGGTCAAAGCAGTTCATGAAGTTGAAATTTTTGCTGAGGTCGGTATTGTGTTATTGCTCTTTACCATCGGCATAGAGTTTTCCTTTGAAAGGCTTTTGCAGATCAAAAAGTCGGTTCTGATGGGAGGCTCTCTTCAGGTGTCGTTGACCTTTTTGGCTACTTTGCTAATAGCCATGCACTTTGGCCTGGCTATTGGTAAGGCGGTTTTCATCGGATTCCTTGTAGCACTGAGCAGTACGGTAATTGTGCTCAGGCTAATCCAGGAAAGAGCTGAGGTCGATACTCCACACGGGCGTACTACTCTTGGTATCCTGATCTTCCAGGACATTATCATTGTTCCAATGATATTGCTTACACCTCTACTGGCTGGAGCAACAGGAAATTTAAGGGGGTCCCTCTTCCTTCTTCTTGCCGAAGGAATAGGTCTCATCCTCCTGGTGATTGTCTCTGCAAAATGGATTGTGCCTCATCTATTGTATCAAATTGCAAAAACACGTAATCAGGAACTTTTTCTATTAAGCGTGATTATAATATGCCTTGGTGTCGCGTGGCTAACTTCCAGGGTAGGGTTATCCCTTGCACTAGGCGCATTTTTGGCAGGATTGATCATTTCCGAATCTGAATACAGTCATCAGGCCCTCGGAAATATTTTACCTTTCAGGGATGTATTTACAACCTTCTTTTTTGTCTCCATTGGCATGATGCTTGATGTCGGTTTTCTTATCCAGCAACCAGGATTCATCGTGATAATTACGCTAAGCGTGCTGGTTTTGAAAGCTATCATTGCTGGATCTGTTGTCATTTTACTGGGCTTTCCACTTCGCACCGCGATATTAGCTGGTTTGGCGCTCAGCCAGATCGGCGAATTTTCTTTCATTTTATCCAGAGCCGGTATTGAGCACGGTTTACTGGCCGGAGATATCTACCAGATGTTTCTGGCTGTCTCTGTTCTCAGCATGGCGGCGACGCCATTTATTATGATCCTGGCGCCCCGTATGGCAGATATCATCCTGCGCTTGCCGCTTCCGAAAAGATTGATCTCCGGCTTTTATCCTGTTTCAGAGATAAAGGGCGCAGACAGGAACGACCATCTTATTATAATCGGTTTTGGAGTGAACGGGAGAAATGTGGCACGCGCCGCCAGAGTCGCGGGTATCCCCTATACAATCATTGAAATGAACCCTGAAACAGTAAGGAGTGAACAGGCAAAGGGGGAAATCATTTGTTATGGCGATGCAACCCAGGAGGCCGTACTCCAGCATACGAACATCAAGGAAGCGAGAATTGTTGTAGTCGCGATTAACGATCCCACTGCAACCCGCAGAATGGCTGAAATTATCCGGAGACTTAATCCGAAAGTTCATTTGATCGTACGAACCCGTTATCTCCAGGAGCTGAAGCCTCTATATGAATTAGGGGCAGACGAAGTTATTCCGGAAGAATTTGAGACATCAGTGGAGATATTTACTCGGGTCTTGACAAAATATCTTATACCAAGAGATGAAATCGAAAAACTGGTCGCGGAGGTGAGAGCAGATGGTTATGAGATGTTGCGAGGCCTTTCTAAAACCTCGGCATCCTTATTTGATTTGAAACTTCAGCTACATGATGTCGATATCAGCACATTCAGGATCTTGCAAGGATCTTCGTTAATTGGCAAGACCCTTGCCCAAATTGAGTTAAGAAGGCTTTATGGAGTTTCTGTAGTAGCAATACTACGAAATTCTCAAACATTATCCAATCCGGACGCGGATATGCCGTTTCAGTTTAACGATGTACTTTTTGTCCTTGGATCCTCTGAAAAAATATCAGAAGCTATTAATATATTTTCATAGCGACCCCCTGGGTCATGAAATTATCCCGTCTTTTTTAAGTTTATTGACTTCATCTTTATCAAAACCCCAGCCTGAAAGGGAATCTTTAATATCAAGGTCATATGTGGTTTTCGCATCTTTTATGCTTGAAGCAGTCCTGCTGAAACGTGGAGCTGGCGCGGGCTGCAAGGAATCATTGGCAAATATAAAGGCATTACGCTCCTTATTGCCAGGATATTCAGGGGCCTCTGCGAGATCTAATACCGGGGCAAAGCAGATATTTGTTTTTTCCATGATTCTGCACCATTCATCTCTTGTCTTTGTACGAAAAATATCAGCAAAGCGTTTTCTCATCTCTGGCCAGCTTTCGCGATCCATCTGATTTGGCAGTTCGTCCGGGTCCAGTTCAAGCTTCTTTAATAGCTCCAGGTAGAATTTTGTTTCAATAGAACCGATGGAAATAAATTTGCTATCGCTTGTCTCGTAAACATTATAGAAATGGGCGCTCCCATCAACCAGGTTTTTGCCGCGCTCATCAATCCAATAGCCGGCATCCTTCATGCCATAAATGGCAGTCATAAGGGATAGCGCTCCATCCACCATGGCAGCATCGACCACCTGTCCCTGTCCGGATTTTTGTGTCTCAAGAAGGGCAGCCAGAACGCCTGTGGCAAGGTAAAGGGCTCCTCCTCCAAAATCACCTACTATGTTTAAAGGTATTACTGGATGGGTCTCTGTTCCTATAGCATTAAGTAAACCTGTGATTGCCAGATAATTTATATCATGTCCCGCAATGGTGGCTAATGGGCCCTCCTGCCCCCAACCTGTGATCCTTCCGTATACAAGCCTGGGATTATGTTTAAGGCAAACATCCGGGCCAAGGCCTAAACGTTCCATGACACCTGGCCTGAATCCCTCTATAAGAGCGTCTGCTTTTTTGACTAATTTCAGTAAGGTCTTAACACCATCAGGAGTCTTAAGATCAATCAATACCGAGGGCCGGCTCCTGTTAAGCAAATTGAACTTGGGCTCAAGGTTTATACCGAGGTTATCTTTTTTGAGTCGTTTGACACGGATCACATCTGCGCCCATATCAGCAAACATGGTGCCGCACATTGGTATAGGGCCTAAACTGGCAATTTCGATTACCTTAAAACCATTTAATACGCCGCTCATATTTATTTCTCCTTGAAAGAATATCAGATTTAATGACTGAATACTCATGGATAGATTTTTTCTTTTACCTTTGATATACAATCAAATCAAGATAAGATTTAATTTGTATAATAACTGTATGTTTTTTGGTAACTACCCTGACACTTATTTCTCCTGTGAAATAAAAGTATTATTTAAATCCGGATTCAGAAAAATACCAAAAAGGATACTTCCTCATGAGTCAAATTTTATATTTAAACTGCATGGTGCAAGGTGCTTCCTCCTCCTTACCTTGCTGTGTACAAAACGCTCTGAGCTGCCTCTGGTGCCTCAGAACATATCTCTTATGGCATGCCTTGCTATTTGAGAGACTGGGCTTAGAATATCCAGGCCAATAATTGGGAGATTGACACTTGGTAAATTATATTTTATATTACAAAAATAAATTATTGAAAACTATATAAGATGATCTTCTACAACCGCAAGACAGTGGTTTTTCAGACATTATAGATATAGGCTCATATATGGTTCGAATGATATCTGGCTACTATATTTTCAGCTTTCAGTTCATGCCTTAGAGTTTATTGTATTTCTGCGGTTAAGTTTTTTACCTTCCTTGAATTCGTAAAAGATACCTGTTCTCATTAGGCAATAACTCCTGATCATACCAGAGTTGTGAACTTATAGATCTTTTCGAAATCAACTTTTTAGAAATCATCAAAATTATCTTACTATTTTAGGAGGTTATAACCATGGACTGGAAAGAAGATTATGAAAAAAAGATGACCACGCCTGAAGAAGCAGCTAAACTTGTGAAGTCTGGGGATCAGATAATATTCACACTTGGTCGTGAAACACAGGCACTGGGCCTTGCTATTGCAGCCAGAATCGGGGATTTAAAAGATGTTAAGGTGCTTGTCCCTGTTCCAGGGCATGATTTTGGCTGGTATGATTCAGGCTGGGAAGACTTTTTCAAGATTACTATTTTTATGCCTTCGCCTATCTGCCAGCAAATGCTGGATGAACGCCGATGCGATATAAATGTAGGAACTTTCATTCCAGGGATACCCACCAATCTTATGCCAGATGTTACCTTGGTAGAAGTAACACCTCCGGATGAACATGGTTTCTGTCGGTTTGGCCTTGCTCTATGGCGGAAAAAGGATGAAATAAGAAGATCAAAAATCACTATCGCCGAGGTAAATGACAGGTTGAGCAATGTTCATGGCGAAGCTTTTATTCATGTTTCGGAAATAGATTGTTTTGTCAAGCATCCTCCTTCTACAAGGGTTCCTGGCACCGGCAGCCTGGCCGGTCGCGCTTTACATGAACCTGAGCCTTATCTCAAAGATATTGCCAAGTATGTTAACTCCTTAATCAATGATGGAGACACTATCCAGATCGGAGCCGGCCGGGTGGTCGAAAGATTGGTTCCGAGAGGAATGCTGGATGGTAAAAAAGACCTTGGCTGGCATTCGGAAGCTACGCCCAGAGGGATTATTAATCTAATAAAAGAAGGAGTTATTAATGGCAAGAAAAAGACCATAGATAAAGAACTGGCTGTAATAACCACTTTAGGAGGCGGTTCAGGAGAAGAGGTCGCCTGGGGATCCAATAATCCGATATTTAAATTAGTTAATGTGGATTATCTTGAAAGCCCTTTGACCGTAGCTAAACTCGATAATTTTGTAGCGATTAATCAAGTTATTGGCATTGACTTAATGGGGCAAAGTACAGCAGAGAGTATAGGAACCAAAAGGGTATCCCAGGCAGGCGGGCAAATACCATTTGTTATTGGAGCCTTGCTCGCCAAAGGAGGAAGATCCATTACTGTAGCGCGCTCTACTGCCAAAAATGGAGAGTTCTCAACAATAGTCTCAGAATTTCAGGCTGGCACCGCGGTTACCAATGTGGCTACATCCGCTGATAATATTATAACAGAATATGGCATCGCGCGTCTTCGAGGCAAATCAATGCGCGAAAGAAGCAAAGCCCTTATTAAAATTGCTCATCCCAAATTCCGCGATGGACTTAAAGAAGCAGCTCTCAAGCGTTTTTGGCCTGAAGGAACCAAACCGGAACATATATTTGACGATTAACTATATATTTTTATTAATCTTTCATGGAGGGTATAGTGGATTTCAAAAAGATTATTTATGAGAAGCAAGATGGCATAGCTAAAATCACATATAATAAACCAGAGAAACTGAATGCCGTTTGCCAGGATATGATTGATGAAATCCTGGCAGCCTTAAAAGATGCCAGGTATGATGAAACAATAAAATGTCTTATCTATACAGGTTTTGGCGACAAGGCTTTTTGTGTTGGCCATGATATGAATATATTTAAACAATGGTATGGCTTTTCACCTGACAAAAAGACACGCAAGGAAACACAGGAATTTAAACTGAGAAGAGACAGAAAACTCGCGGAATACTATAATGAAATGTTATTATTCCCCAAAGTGACTATTGCCCAGGTAAATGGCAAGGCAATTGGTGCCGGAATGATGGTTATCGTGGCATGCGATATGGCGTTCGCAGCCGATACCGCGACTTTCAGCCACAGCGAGATGCGCTTCGGTCATGGTGGGACCACATATATCCTGCCATTCCAAATTGCCCAGTACGGCTATAAAAGGGCTCGCCAATTAGCCCTAACCGGTGAAACAATAGATCCTGCAGAAGCTAAGCGAATCGGGATTATTAATGATTATGTTCCGGCAGATAAGCTGGAAGAAGAAGTCCTGAGATATGCCAAAGCAGTATGCCTGACTCCAGCTGATGGAATAGCCATTGGTAAGGCTCATATACATATGGCTTTAGATGCCATGGGTATTACATCCGGATTTGCATCAGGTTATGTTGGCCATGCTTTATTTAATAACTTAAGATATGGCGAAGGTGATTATAATTTCTTTAAAAATGCCGCGGAAAAGGGTCTTAAAGCTGCGGTACACGAAAGAAATGACCGCTACGAAAAGCTTGGCTTTGAATAACAATACTTAATCTTTATTAGTCTGACTCGTATTCATCCATAAATGGCTTATATTACCAATCTCTACATCTGGCGAAAATTTTAATTCTCAAAAATACGGTAGTGTATTTCTGAGGTTAAAATTTTTGCCTTCCTTAGAGCTTAACAATAATCATTTTGTACAGATCTCTAAACACCACTTTAACCTTTAACCCATCATAAATATGGATATAACATTTTTTTTCTCTCTATAATATTTTTTGACTGAGCAAAAAGTCAGAGTATTTTTTTATATGCCTAAATAAAATTTAAGGAGGATTATAATTTGGAACTCAAGAATATTCTTTATGAAAAGAAAGATGGGATCGCTAAAATTACTTTGGATAAGCCTGAAAAAATGAATGCAATCTGTCAACCGATGATCGACGGCATCAAATTGGCACTAGATGACGCAAGGCAGGATGAAACAGTTAAATGCCTCATATTCGCGGCAATAGGTGATAGAGCTTTTTGCACAGGCCATGACATAAACATGTTCACGGAATGGTATGGATTTACTCCTGATAAAACAAAGCAGAGGAAAGAAACCCAGGAATTCAAACTAAGAAGAGACAGGAAGCTGGCAGAATTTTATAATGAGATATTACTCTTTCCAAAAGTAACTATTACCCAGATCAATGGACTTACTATCGGCGCAGGTATGTTTATTCTCCTGGCTTGTGATATGGCTATTGCTGCTGATACTGCTAGATTCGGGCACAGTGAGATGCGCTTTGGCCATGGTGGAAGCACCTATGTGCTGCCTATGCAGATTGCTCAGTATGGATATAAAAAGGCAAGAGAGATGATGTTGCTGGGCGAGGCTATTGATGCTGAAGAGGCCGTAAGGGTTGGAATCATTAATAAACATGTTCCTTTTGATCAATTAGAGGAAGAAACAATGCGCTATGCCAAAGGTGTATGTCTCACCCCTGCTGATGGAATTGCAATAGGCAAGGCCCATACTCATCAGGTATTAGATGCCCTTGGTATTACTTCCGGGTTGGCATCAGGTTATGTTGGGCATGCTTTATTCAACAATTTAAGATACGGTAAAGATGATTATAATTTTTTTAAGCATGCTGCCAAAAAAGGTCTTAAAGCAGCAGCACATGAAAGAAATGATAGATATGAACGACTGGGCTTCAAGTCACAATAACTCTCATATTATGAATATTATCTTGGCTCTATACTTAGAAGCCCTTTATTTTTCTTATGCCGATAATTGAGTAAAAACTTGATTTGTTACTTTTTATTCAGAGAGTGAAAGGGCCACTCTCTACCTCAAGTTTTTGGCTTTATATTGCAATATATAAAAATTATGACATTAATTTATCTTGACTTAAAGCAGTTATTTAAATACATTTCTTGTTTCAACTTTTTAAGGAGCAAGTTATGTATGCTGTGATCAAAACTGGCGGGAAACAGCGTCGTGTAGAGGCTGGAAAAGAAATAAAAATAGAAAAACTTGACGCAAATGTTGGAGAACCTGTGATATTTGATAATGTTCTTTTAACATCTATGGACGGAAAAATCGAAATAGGCCAACCATATCTTGAAGATACAAAGGTCATTGGAAAGATTATCCGGCAGGCAAAAGGCCCCAAGGTCATTGTCCTTAAATACAAAAGAAGAAAAGGATATCGAAGAAAAAAGGGGCATAGACAACCTTTCACAATTGTCAAGATTGAAGGTATTGAAGGATAAACATATTTTGCCCATTACAAGAGGGAATAATAATGGCTCATAAGAAAGCAGGCGGCAGTTCCAGAAATGGAAGGGACAGCGCTGGCCAAAGATATGGAATAAAGAAATATGGCGGTGAAAAAGTTTTAGCCGGCAATATACTGGTACGTCAGAAAGGCACCAAAATTCATCCTGGGAATAATGTTGGTTTGGGCAAGGATTATACGCTTTTTGCCAAAATTGATGGCCTTGTGGCCTATGAGCGGCTTGGCAAAACCAGAAAAAAAGTCAGTATTTATTCCTCATAACACATAATTAGGTGTTGTCTGGAAATAAGTTGGGCAATATTGCGCCCAGTTCAGGATAACTCCTTAGTACTTGAACGAAAACTGGAAAATTTTAACTGCAGAAATACATTAAGTATTTTGAGGATTAAAATTTGAGACTGATGCAGAAATTGTGGAAATTAGCAGTTTTAGTTCGGGCACTAATTTAAAGAGCACTTTGTCTTGTTTAAATATGAGTTTTTTAGATGAAGCATATATCACAGTCAAATCCGGGGATGGAGGCAAGGGCTGTGTTAGCTTCAGAAGAGAAAAATTTATCCCCAAAGGTGGACCAAATGGAGGGGATGGTGGTAATGGAGGCAGCGTTATTGTCCATGCAACCAGCAAGCTCCATTGCCTTATGGAATACAGCTCGCAAAAATACCGCAAGGCAGGTAATGGTAAGCCCGGACAAGGAAAGAACAAGTCAGGAAAAAACGGAGAGGATCTTATATTAAAGGTCCCCTTGGGGACGATTATCCAGGATCGTGATACTGATGAAATAATGGCTGATTTAATTCATGATAATCAGCAGATAACTATTCTTCAGGGAGGCAAAGGAGGTAAAGGCAACCAACACTTTGCAACCTCAAGAAACAGAACTCCGCGTATTGCCCAGCCCGGAATTCCAAGTGAACAAAAAAGGCTGAAACTGACCTTGTCCTTTTTAGCTGATATTGGTATAATTGGCTTTCCCAATGCCGGAAAATCAACTCTCTTATCAAGCCTTAGTAACGCTAAACCCAAAATTAACAGCTATCCATTTACAACTATCGTTCCTAATTTAGGAATCATGGTTTTTCCCAATGAAGGCACACTTATTTTGGCCGATATTCCCGGTTTAATAGAGGGCGCCAGCCTTGGCCGCGGACTGGGACATCAATTTCTAAAACACATCGAACGCACTAAACTTCTGCTGATTGTACTTGATATTACTTACCTGCCCAAACATGATTTGCTTGAAGATTATAAAATCCTAAGGCATGAGATGGATAACTTTAATCATTCTCTTATAAACAGGCCGCATAAAGTTGTATTTAATAAAATGGATCTTTATAATTCCGGCCTTAGGGAGATAGATGACCTCAAAAATCAATTCAACAAATTAGGTATCAAACCTCTTTTTATATCTGCCTTAACTGGTGAAGGGATTGATACTCTTAAAAAAGAACTTTTGCCTGTCGCTCAAACAGATATCAATTGACAACTCCTAAGCAATAAATATCAAGAGCTAACCCTGGAAACACAATTATTGATTTTCAGTGATGATGAATATATTTAATGTCTGAATGAAAACCATGATCTTTCGACGTCTGCGCTTATCTGTCAAGGTCAGGAAAGATCAAAACTTTAACCGCAGGAATACATTGGGTATTTTGAGGGTTAAAATTTCTATCTGACACAGAGATTAGCGCAGACTTCGAAAAGACAGTTTCGTTGAGGCACTATTTAGCCGGATATAAATTTATGATGGCAGCAAAGACTAACCCCCATCAAATAAAAGAATCAAGAATCAAGCTCCTGGATTCAGTCAAGCGTGTTGTTATCAAAATTGGCAGCGGGGTATTGACTAAAGCCAATGGATTAAATGTAGCTGTCATCAATAATCTCACCAAAGATATTTGCTGTCTTATAGAAGACGGGGTTGAAGTTATCATTGTATCCTCCGGGGCCATTGCCGCGGGCCTTAAAAAAATAGGCCTTTCAAAAAGGCCACAATCCATTTCCCAACAACAGGCAATGGCTGCAATTGGTCAAAGCACTCTTATGATTGCCTATGAAAAGGCCTTCCAACAGCACCGTAAACAAAAAATAGCACAGATTTTGATTACTCGAGATGACTTGACCCACCGACGACGATACCTAAACGCTCGAAATACCCTGTTGACTTTACTGTCCTGGAATATAGTGCCCATTATCAACGAAAACGACACCGTTGTGGTGGATGAAATTAAATTTGGAGATAATGATAATCTAAGCGCTATGATTACAAATCTATCTGAAGCCCAGCTTCTGATTAATCTCACCAATATCGACGGCCTTTTTGACATGGATCCAAGAGAGAATGAAAATGCCGTATTAATAGATGTAGTGGAGAAGATAGATCATAAGGTTACAAAATATGCCAGTTCTATTCCGGGCTTTCTCGGAACAGGAGGGATGACCAGCAAGATAAAAGCTGCCCGAAAAGTAGCGCTTGCGGGTGTGCCAACCATTATTGCTAATGGTCTAAGGCCTGATATCATAAAACTTATTTTTTCAGGAGAATCCGAAGGGACTCTCTTCTTACCCGAAAAAGTTACTCTTTGTCGACGGAAACACTGGATAGCATTCACCAAATATCCCAAAGGAGAAATTCTCATTGACTCTGGAGCGGAAAAGGCCATTATAGATAATGGAAAAAATCTGCTGCCATCGGGAATAAAGGATGTAAAAGGCCGCTTTAGTAGAGGCGATTCAGTTGTTTTACTTAATGAAAACCTGAATAAAATTGCCATAGGCATGGTTAACTATCATTCAAGCGCAATTAAAAAAATTATGGGCCTCAATTCAGATATGATACATTCAAAACTGGGATTTAAAGATAATGATGAAGTGATCCATCGAGCAAACCTGATATTAACGGATAAAATTGAGAAGGAGATGATGGATGTTACTTGATGAAATGATTAAAGGAATGGCTAAAGATGCCAAAAACGCCGCCAGGCTCTTAAGGGGAGTTGAAAGGGCAAAAAAAGATCAGGCCCTGTTGCTTATATCACAAAAGCTCCTTGCGCGTCAGGATGAAATTATCCTTGAAAATAAAAAAGATTTAGCTAAGGCAAAAGAAAATGGGCTGTCCTCGGCCATGCTTGATCGTTTGACCCTGGATAAAAAGGTATTGGCAGGAATGAGCGAAGGCCTGAAAGAAGTAGCAGCCCTGCCTGATCCCGTTGGAGAAATAGAAGGAATAAAGAAAAGGCCCAATGGATTGCTTGTGGGGCGGGCCCGAATACCGCTTGGAGTTATCGGCTTTATCTTTGAATCAAGACCCAATGTCACAGTGGATGCCGCAGCCTTATGTCTCAAATCCGGTAACGCAGTTATCTTAAAGGGCGGATCAGAGGCCATATGTTCAAACCTTATACTGGCCGATGTCTTAAGCGAGTCATTACGCGAAACAGGGCTTCCTCAAAAAGCTATCCAGGTAATCCCAAGCATTGACCGGCAGGCCGTAAAGATCCTGATCTCCCTTGACGATTATCTGGACATTATCATTCCAAGAGGAGGAGAAGGCCTGATCAGATTTGTAACCGAGAACTCAAATGTCCCGGTATTAAAACACTATAAAGGCGTATGCCATATTTATGTGGATAAATTTGCGAATATTGAAATGGCAATGGATATATGTTTTAATGCAAAGGTACAAAGGCCTGGTGTTTGCAATGCCATGGAAACCATGTTGGTGCATGAAGGCGTCTCTGACAATTTTCTCCCTCCCATGATACAGCGTTTTCGTGATGCGGGAGTTGAAGTCAGGGGCTGCAAGAGAACAAAAGGAATCTTCCCGGAAATAACAGCCGCTGTTGAAGATGACTGGCCAGCTGAATTCCTTGATCTTATTCTGGCAGTCAAGATTGTTCCTAATATGGAAACAGCTCTTGATCATATTGAGAAATACAGTTCCCAGCATACAGAAGCAATTGTAACAAACGATTACCATCGTTCTCAGTGCTTTTTATCGGAAGTTGACTCATCTGCTGTTTTGATAAACGCTTCAACCCGGTTTAATGATGGCAACCAGTTGGGTCTTGGAGCGGAAATAGGCATCAATACTTCCAAGCTGCATGCCTTTGGACCAATGGGACTGAAAGAGCTTACAAGTACAAAGTTTATTGTTTATGGTAATGGTCAAGTGAGATAAGGGGAATTTTTTGAAGCTGGGGATACTGGGCGGTACTTTTGATCCTATTCATCTGGGTCATTTACGTGTTGCAGAAGAAATTGCGGAAGACCTTGGCCTAAAAAAGGTCTATATTATTCCTTCTGCCGTTCCTCCTCATAAAACAGGGAGACTGGTAACCCCTTTCAAACATCGGCTGGCAATGGCCCACCTGGCAACAAAAGACGTTCCCATGCTTGAGGTCATGGACCTGGAGTCAAAACGTCAAGGGGCATCTTATTCCATTGAAACACTAAAAGAACTTCATACTATTGTTCAACCTGATCCGGATCTTTTTTTTATTATTGGTATTGATGCCTTTTTGGAAATCGAGACATGGAAAGAATACCGGGATCTTTTCAATTATACAAAATTTGTGGTTATTGAAAGACCTGGTTATGGACACATAAAACTTGGTCAGTTTATTAAAACCCTTGGTTTAAAACTTGGTA
>DAOWOF010000283.1 GCA_030642205.1 Desulfobacteraceae bacterium
AATCTGATTATTGAGCAGCAGTTGGGGAAATGGCATAAAGACCTTTTACAAAACAAGCTGAAATTAAAAAAAATATATGCTGATCGTGAACAGATCGAAAACGAGATAGACCGGTATACAATTAAATCTCCTATTACAGGCACGGTAGAGGAGTTTACAGGAATTTCTATTGGCAGTTATTTGCAGGCAGGCCAATTGGTGGCGGTTATCTCTCCTGACAGGGATTTGATTGCTGATGTTTATATTTCTCCTGTGGATATAGGCCTGATACAAATTGGAACAAAGGCAAATATCCAGGTTGACGCCTTTGATTATAATCAATGGGGCCTTATAACAGGGAATGTTATTGAAATGTCGCATGATTTTTTTCTGCTGGAAAAACAGCCTGTTTTTCGCGTTAAATGCAGATTAAATCAGACATATCTCCAACTGAAAAACGGATATAAAGGACACCTGAAAAAAGGAATGACTGTTAGAACACGATTCCTTATTGCTGAACGAACCTTGTTTCAACTCCTGTTTGATAAAATTGATGACTGGTTGAACCCATTACAGAAAAGCGAGCAATAATAATGGCCGGAAAAATTCCAAAATTTAAACAACGGGATATTACAGACTGTGGCGCGGCATGTATGGCCTCCATCTCCAGTTATTATGGTTTTAAACTTCCTATATCCCGTATTCGTCAATATGCTTCAACAGACAAAAAAGGGACAAATGTCCTTGGCATGATAGAAGCGGCTGAAAAAATGGGCTTTACCGCCAAAGGGGTAAAAGGTCCGTTTGAAAGTCTCTTCAAGATCCCCAAACCCGCGATTGCCCATGTTATTGTAAAAGAAGTCCTTTATCATTATGTGATTATTTACAAGGTGACAAAAAAGTATGTGATAACCATGGATCCCGCGGATGGCAAGATTCATAAGATATTGCATGAAGATTTCAAAAAAGAATGGACAGGCGTGCTTATTCTTTTGCTTCCAAATGACGAGTTTAAAAAAGGGGATAAAACAACTTCTCCAATCGTGCAATTCTGGAGGCTGATACAACCTCACAAGACAATTATGCTGGAGGCCCTGGTAGGCGCATTCATCACGACCATCCTTGGCCTGTCCATGGCCATTTATGTCCAGAAGATTGTTGATTATGTCATTGTTGATGGCAACAGGAATCTGCTGAATATGATGAGTGTCCTGATGATAGCGATCCTCTTGATATCCTTTACTATCAGTATTATCAGGAGCCTGTTTGTTTTAAGAACCGGCCAAAAGATAGATGTAGTACTTATTCTCGGATATTATAAACACCTGATGACCTTGCCGCAGGGATTCTTTGACACCATGCGAATAGGCGAGATCGTTTCACGCTTAAATGATGCAGTGAAGATTCGCGCCTTTATAAACGATATATCTCTTGATCTGGTTGTAAACCTGCTGACCCTGTTGTTTTCTTTCGGGCTTATGTTTGTTTACTCATGGCAAATTGCCTTGATGATGCTGATAGTAATCCCTCTTTACGGAATAATCTATTTTATAACGAATAAGGTAAACAAAAAATATCTCCGGAAAGTTATGGAGAATTCCGCGGAATTGGAATCTCAACTCGTTGAATCCATAAATTCCATTTCCACGATTAAACAGTTTGGCCTTGAATGGAACGCGCAAATAAAGACCGAGACCAGATTTGTTCGTTTGCTGGGCACTATATACAGCTCCGGGCTTAATGCTATTTTTGCCGGAAGTTCTGCCTCATTTGTTTCCCGATTATTTACTATCATTTTATTATGGATTGGAGCGGGCCTTGTACTGGATCAGGAGATAACTCCAGGTGCTCTTATGTCCTGTTATGCCCTGGTTGCTTATTTTACCGGCCCTGTGAGTAGTCTGATAGGCGTAAACAATACGATACAGGATGCGATCATCGCTTCTGACCGATTATTTGAGATAATGGACCTTGAACGTGAAGAATCACAAGGAACCATAAACCTGACTAAAGATATGCTGGATGATATCAAATTTACAAATGTCTCGTTTCGTTATGGTTCGCGAGTGGATGTCTTTGAAGACCTGAACCTGGCATTGGAAAAAGGCAGGGTCACGGGGATAGTTGGAGAGAGCGGCTCGGGCAAAACGACCCTGATGGCATTGATACAGAAGTTATATCCGATTGATGATGGAAAAATACAGATCGGAATGTATGGCCTTGATGAAATCAATACAGATAGCCTTAGACATATTATCAGCGTAGTTCCGCAAAACATTGATGTTTTTGCGGGCAATGTGGTTGAAAATATCGCGGTTGGTGATTTTGAACCTGACATGGAAAAGATTGTGAATATTTGCAATGAAATTGGCATTAAAGATTTTATAGAAAAGCTCCCTAATGGATTCCACTCTTATCTGGGAGAAAACGGAGCCAATCTATCAGGGGGTGAAAAACAGAGGATAGCCATCGCGCGAGCCTTATATAAAGATCCTGAGATCCTGATCCTGGATGAAGCAACTTCATCTCTTGATTCCGCTTCGGAAGAATATGTTCAAAAGGCAGTTAAATCTCTGGTTGATAAAGGCAAGACCGTAATTATAATCGCGCATCGTTTAAGCACGGTAATGAACGCGGATAAAATTATTGTTTTAAAAGAAGGAAAATTGATTGAGCAGGGAACGCATCAACAATTATTTGATAAAAAAGGAGCTTATTATAAGCTCTGGAAATACCAGTTCCCTGTTCTTGATATGATTCTTAAAGATAATAAGGAAGGAATGGGAGATATTGTATAAAAAATTAACCTGTCTAAAATTCTTTTTCTGCTTATTAACA
>DAOWOF010000099.1 GCA_030642205.1 Desulfobacteraceae bacterium
AGGATTATGTCTCACACACAATCCTTTGGTGGAACTGGTAGGCACGAAGAGATTTGAGCTCTTGACCCCTACCGTGTCAGGGTAGTGCTCTCCCCCTGAGCTACGTGCCTTTTTTTACAGAGAATAACCTTTAAATATATTTTTTTATATTTATCAAAAACTATTTAAAATGTCAAGTTTATCTCGATTTTTCTGTATATTCAAGATAAGCCCAAGCTCAAATAGCAAGGCATGTTTTGAGACCTCAGGCGCCCCTTCTTACCTTGTGCGCATCAAGGTAAGGAGGAACAGCTTTTATTGAATATGGTTACATTACACAAACCTTGTATAAGTTATTGTAATTAGTCTTTTTTAACTGCATGCTTTTTTCAAAGGAGGTTGAAATGTATAACACAATATTGGTCCCGCTGGATGGTTCAAAACGAGCTGAAGCTATATTGCCTCATGTTGAACAAATGGTGCAAGATTATAACAGCGAAGTTGTATTTATCCTGGTAGAAGAAAGGACTCTTCTGTTAGGACATAATGAAATCGTTGATTTATCGGTGTATAAACAGAATTTGGCCAAATGGGAAAAGGAGGTGCAGGCCTACCTGGATAAACGGAAAAAAGAATTCTTGGATAAAGGCATCAAAGCTCGAACAGTTACGGCGCATGCTCCCGTGGTGAAAGCAATATTAAGCGCTGTTAAGAACGAAAATGCGGACATTATTGCAATTGCCAGTCATGGAGTTACTGGCCGGCGCAGATCGTCTTATGGAAGTGTGGCAGCTGGAATTTTGCAATATATTGATTGTCCATTACTTATTATACGATCTCTTGATGATAAACAACGGATGAACGAAAAAAATAAAATCAGATAACACAGGTTTGCAGGATTGGGAGAAAATATTATTCAGGGAGCCGTCAATCCTTTAATTGATATGGGTTATTGAAAAAGTCCTTCCCCTGTCTAATCGCCAGGTCAATCTAATAATTAGGAACGCAGATGCCATATCGCAAAGAGGTGAGAGACGCTGCGACAGGCCATCTTTTAAATCATTAAAAGCAAGGCCTTTTATAGCAAATGGAATCTTCTTTAAGTATATTCATCAGATATTCTCCATATTCATTTTTTAGCATATCCCTGGCAAGTTTTTCGAGCTGTTCCTTGCCAATATAGTTCAGTTGATAGGCTATCTCCTCAATACATGCGATCTTGAGGCCCTGGCGATCCTGGATCGCTTTTACAAAATTGGATGCTTGCTGCAGGGATTCATGTGTCCCTGTATCGAGCCAGGCATAGCCGCGTCCGAGGAGCTCTACCTTAAGGTTATTATTCTCCAGATAGATTTTATTTACATCTGTAATCTCCAGTTCTCCTCGTGGCGAGGGTTTCAAATCAGACGCAATATTTACTACATTATTATCATAAAAATAGAGACCTGAAACAGCAAATTTAGATTTTGGCTTTTTGGGTTTTTCTTCAATGCCAAGGATTTTCCCCTGCGGATCAATCTCAACAACACCATATCTTTCTGGATCGCTTACCAGATAACCAAAGATTATGCCTCCCTGTCTGAGATAAGCGCTTTTCTGCAGAATATCATATAAACCATCTCCATAAAATATATTATCTCCAAGCACGAGGGCTACGGTATTATTGCCAATAAATTCCTTGCCTATAATAAAGGCCTGAGCTAATCCTTCCGGCCTGGGTTGTTCAGCATATTCAAAAGAAAGACCCAATTGAGAACCATCATCAAAAAGTTCTTTGTATCTGGGTAAATCCTGAGGAGTTGATATGATGAGGATTTCCCGAATCCCTGATAGCATTAATACTGCCAAAGGATAATAAATCATAGGTTTGTCATAGATAGGCATTAATTGTTTACTCACAACTTTTGTGATTGGATATAAACGTGTTCCGGAGCCACCTGCCAGAATTATTCCTTTCATGATTTATCCCTTTTTTGAATGTTTATTAACTGTTATGATAAAAGAGTTCTAAGAATAATGAGATTCAATCCATGTGCGATATTCACCGCTTTTAATGTGGTTCACCCAGTCTTTATTATCAAGATACCATTTAATTGTTTTTTGCAGGCCTGATGTCAATGATTCTTCCGGCTTCCAGCGCAGCTCTCTTTGCAGTTTGCTGAAATCAATAGCATACCGCAAGTCATGTCCGGGGCGATCCTTTATGAATGTAATTAATTCTTTATGTGGACGGTTTCCATTCTCAGGTAAAATATCATCCAGAATATCACAAATCATTTCTACTAACGGAAGATTTTCCATTTCAGTGTTTCCGCCAATATTATAAGTCTCTCCCCTTTTTCCAGACTGCATAATGGTCCAGATAGCCTTACAATGGTCGTTAACAAAGAGCCAGTCCCGAACATTTTTACCATTCCCATAGATCGGCAAAGGCTTGTTTTCCACCGCATTCAGTACCATTAAAGGTATTAATTTTTCAGGGAACTGGTAGGGGCCGTAATTATTGGAGCAATTGGAAATAGTGACAGGAAGGTTATAAGTCTTATGGTATGACCTTACCAGATGATCAGATGCGGCCTTGGAAGCTGAATATGGACTATTGGGCCGGTAAGGATCATCTTCCGAAAAAATACCGGTATCCCCTAAGCTTCCAAATACTTCATCTGTGCTAATATGATGAAATAGTTCTATATGATCTTGATTGGTACGTGCTAATTCCAGGAGATTAAAGGTTCCTATAATATTGGTATGGATAAAGGCTTCCGGGCTGGCTATGGATCTGTCAACATGGGATTCAGCGGCAAAATGACAAATAGCATCTATCTTGTATTTAATAAAAATATTGGCCAAGCTCTCTTTATCACAAATATCTACTTTAAAGAAAGAATAACGATCTTTGAATTCATCCTCAATTGAGATTAAATTTTCAGGATTACCAGCGTAAGTTAATTTGTCAATATTTATTATTCGGCCTGAAAAATTGGATTCTTTTAAAAGATAATGAATAAAGTTAGATCCGATAAAACCAGATCCCCCAGTTATCAGGATATTCTTCATATCAGTTCCTTATTTGATTGTTTGTGTTTTATTATAACTAAATGCAAAATTAGTACCGAACTTTATTACACCTATTCAACTATATTTTTTTATCTATTACAACCATATCGCGAATAATAAAATCAAAACAAAACAACTGAAAAGGATGATATAAGATGGCTACTATGCCTTTTTTATTTTGCAATAGAATGTGGCCCTAATGTTTTACTAAAGGGAACCTTGAAAAAATAAAGACTCGACTAAAATAGAGTCAATAGGAGATTTGACCCTTATTTTCTCAGAAATACCTATGAGTAGTCATGAGGCAAAAGGCAGATATTTTAGTATTGAACATGCCTGATGTTTTCTGCAACAGTTCAAGAAAAGCAGACTTAAAAAACTCAATTTATAAGCTTCCGAAATATAGCAATACATAATACAGGGTCATTGAAAGTCAAAGAGAATTCTATTTACAGACAGCATCTTAGCTCACCAAAAAAATTGACTTCCAGGGGAGGGAGGTGGTAAAATATTTTACACTAAAAGACTTGATGTCTTGAAAATCAGAAAAAGCGCTTTGCAGCAGAGGCCTAATAAACAGGGTACAGGTTCTTGATTATGAGCATATGGTTCTAAGTCAAGATTATAATAATCTCTAGTGTCCAAACAAAAACAAGATATTTTTTCAAGTTCAAGAAAGACAAAAATTTTAGCCGCAGGAATATATTGATATATTTTGAGGATTAAAATTTTTGCCTGACTCTGAGATTGGAAAATTTGGCAGTTTTCGTTCAGGCACTATCTAGGAGGAGGATTGGTATGAAGAAATATTGTTTCAATATTATATCTGCTGTAATTGTTTTGATAATTACAATTCCCTGTTTGACATGGGCAGAGGGAGAATCTTGCGTCAAATGCCACGAAAAAGTCACGCCTCTGCTTGTAAAGGACTGGAAGGCCAGTGAACATAGCGGCAATGATGTAACCTGTTCCTCCTGTCATGGCTCTTCTCACAATAAAAAAGCAAATGTTGGTCTGGCCAAGATGCCCACAGAAACCACCTGTGCTGAATGTCATCAGGAACAGTTTGATCAGTTTGCCAAGGGAAAACATAATATGGGCTGGACATCGATGAATGCCCTGCCGGTTACACATATGGAGCCTGACGAGTTTATGGAGGGAGGAAAGGGCTGCGGTGGATGCCATAATATGGGTATCAAGACCGAGGCCCAAAAAAAGGAGCTGCGTGACAAGGGATATACCTATCGCACCAATTCCTGTGATGAATGCCATACCCGCCATACCTTCTCCAAAAAAGAGGCACAGGATCCCAAGGCATGCCAAACCTGCCACATGGGCTTTGATCATCCACAGTATGAGATGTATGAAAGCTCCAAACATGGAGTTAGATACCATTTGAAGGAAACAGGCAGACTGCCTGAAGATGCGGCTGCTCCAACCTGCCAGACATGCCATCTCCCTAAAGGCATCCATACCAACAAGGTGGCCTGGGGATTCCTGGGGGTAAAGCTCCCCCTGCCCAATGATAAACAGTGGGCTGCTGATCAGACAACAATCCTCAAGGCCCTTGGAGTTCTGTCTCCCGATGGAAAACCCACGGGACGTCTGGATATCGTCAAGGCGGCTGATATGGCGAGACTTACGGCAAAAGACTGGACTGTTGAACGAAAAAAAATGATCAAGATCTGCAGTCAATGTCATTCAGGGAAATACGCAAAAAAAGAACTTGACAAAGGCGACCTGATAATCAAGAAGGCAGATCGATTGATGGCAGAGGCCATTAACATTGTGGCAGATCTCTACAAGGCGGGAGCCCTTAAAAAACCTGCGCATTATAGCTATGCCTATCCAGATTTTCTGCATTTTTATCAGACCGGCGGTTCGCATATTGAGCAGGTGTTATTCAAGATGTATATGAAACACCGGATGAGGACTTACCAGGGAGTCTTCCATGCCAATCCCGATTATGCCTACTGGTATGGGTGGGCGGCCATGGTTAAAGACCTGGACCAGGTAAAACAAATGGCAAAATGTCTGAGAGCCAAGACAGCAGCTAAATAGCTTGAGAGTCCAAATCTTATAATATCTCAATAAATCAGTAATATTTAGTCTTTTTTCATCCCTCCCCGTCAAGGCGGAGGGATGATTTCACCATATTAATCCCATCTGCCCTGATAGAGCCTGCTTGTGCTGGAATGACAAAAACGGCCCATACGGCAAATAATATTTCATTATAATTTATTTAATAAGGAGAAAAAATCATGGATAAGTATGAATGTACAGTTTGCGGATATATTTATGATCCTGAAGAGGGAGACACTGATAATGACATTGATGCCGGAACTTCTTTTGATGATCTTCCCGATGACTGGACATGCCCGATTTGTGGAGCGTCAAAGGATCAGTTTGAAAAAACAGAATGAAATAGCTGAATAATTAGAAAAAAACAAATAGTGATTTACAAGGAGACAAGGCAGTCGGCAGGCACTCCTTTTACCTTGAATATATCCGGGATAGTTGCCTTTAAGATGTCTTCTCCTTAATTACCGATGGCAAGATAAAGATTCATAATGAGGAGAAATGAATAATGAATCCTGTAGAAATTGCGGAAGGGATTTATTCAGTAGGAGTTGTAGACTGGAATATAAGGGATTTTCATGGTTATTCAACTAACAAAGGCTCCACTTATAATTCTTATTTGATTATAGATGAAAAAATAACTCTCATAGACGCGGTTAAAAAAGAATTTGTGGATGAATTGCTAGAAAACATCAGTAAAATCATTGACCCCGTGAAAATAGACCTCGTTATCAGCAATCACACAGAAATGGATCATTCCGGCGGGCTGCCGCGAGTGATGCACAAGATCGGAGAAGACAAGCCTCTTTATTGCTCAAAGATGGGTGAAAAAAATCTTTCTCTCCATTTCCCCCAAAAATGGAATTACCATCCAGTTAAAAACGGAGAGGAACTGAAACTGGGAAAAAGGACCCTTACATTCCTGGAAACCAGGATGCTCCACTGGCCTGATAGTATGTTTACCTATGTAAATGAGGACAAGATCCTTTTTTCCAGTGATGGATTCGGGCAGCACTACGCGGGGCCGGAAATGTTTGACGACCAGATTGGCGATGCAATTATGCCGCATGCAAAGAAATATTTTGCTAATATCCTGCTTCTATATTCCCCTTTGATACTCAAGCTGGTGGAAAAGATCACAGAGATGAAGTTGCCCCTGGACATGATCTGTCCTGATCACGGCATTATCTGGCGAAAAGACCCGGGAAAGATCATTAATGCATATGTGGAATGGAGTAGACAGGAGCCAAAAAGAAAGGCACTGGTTGTTTACGATACCATGTGGCACAGCACCGAGACCATGGCAAAGGCTATTGTGGACGCCCTTTGTCAGAAAGGTGTACATGCGAAACCAATGCATCTCAGGAGCTGTCACAGGAGCGACATCATGGCTGAAGTCATTGATGCCGGTGCAATTATTGTCGGATCCCCTACCTTGAATAATGGCCTGTTTCCATCTATCAGTGATTTTTTGACATACATGAAAGGTCTTAAGCCCAAAAATAAAATTGGAGCGGCATTTGGCTCTTATGGCTGGAGCGGAGAATCAGTGAAATTGATAAACAAAGAGCTGGAAGATATGAAGTTTGATCTAATCGATCCGGGCGTAAAAATTCAGTATGTGCCTGATGAAAAAGGTCTTGAAGCTTGCCATGAACTTGCTGAAAAAATAGCAAAGGCCCTCCCCGTATAGAATTAGGAGTTGTCAGAAAACAAATCGGGGGTTCATTTTCAGCCCAACGCAGTACTGAAAATGAACCCCCGATTTGTAGTAATTTACCTGATAAGAGGCCTAAGGAAAAATTCTGGTCTGCAAAATTTGTTTTTCAGATAAAAACCCATTAAATCAATGCTTTTATTGCAATTACAAAAAAAGCTGCAACCAGGCTATTATCAAGAAATGTATCCTCATCGCGAAGCTCGCCGAGAAGGACATCGTAACTGAAAAAAAGTATTAAAATTTTTGCAACCATAAGTTTAATCTCTGGATTTTCCAGGTGAACAGAGGGAAGATTCGGGAAGATAATAATCACAATAAAAATCAGAAAATCCAGGGGATTGCTTTTAAATCCCTTTCTGCGCCTTGTCAAATTCAATGTCATAATCACAAAAGGAATCAGGCTTATAAAAATTGCATTATTGACAAATATCATCCTGGGGGTCATCCAGGATGAAGCCCCGGTTGTCGAAAAGTAAACCAGGATGGGAATGATGCAGTACAAAGCAACCCTAAGTCCATCTTTTTTGATTTTTGGCTTAAATGTTTTTGATAAGAATATCAGGGCAATAAAGGCAACAGCCCCCCAGGACATATACCACGGCATATTTTCAGGAATAATGCATTGAAAAAGAAATATCAGAGACAGCCCCCACTTCAGGGTAGTAAAAACAATTTTAATTGGCATTCGCTCCCCAGCAAAAGATACCAGCAAACTTTTACCTCTTGTATATCTTTCATTGCCGCTTCTGAACCTGAACTCCTTTTTTCTGGCAATTTCAAAACATAGTATTATAGATCCTGCCAAAGCCATAAAAACAATCAGGTTGGAGCAGTTTGAATAAAACCTCAAGACAAAGGCAAAACTGATGAATAATGACTGGAGAATATAAATAACAAGAACCGATTCTGAATGAAAAAGCCCGAGTTTTATGAGTTTATGATGAAAATGATTCTTGTCTGCCTTAAAAGGTGATCCCCCCTTTGATATCCGCTCTACCATCACGGTCAATGTATCCAGGATGGGAAATCCAATTAAAAACAACGGCGTTACCTGACTATACGGTGTATTGGACTGTGTCAGCTCAAGGGTAAAAACAACACAGAGAAATCCCAGCATCTGACTGCCTGCATCCCCCATGAATACAACTGCAGGATAAGTATTATATCTTAAAAAACCAAGAATTGCCCCGACCACTGCAA
>DAOWOF010000256.1 GCA_030642205.1 Desulfobacteraceae bacterium
AAAGTGCACAAAATCATAGGGCATCGCCAGGTCAAGCGATTCCTGTGAATCAGAGGCAATAATTAAAAATGAATTAGCAAATTCTTCCAGGGAACCAGTTTTCTGTAAAGATTTCCATAGCAAAAATTCATTGCAAGGGGCTTTCCATTTTTCCGAATAATCTCTTGAACTCATCCTGGAAAGCAATGAAAAGGCGTTTTCATCTGTTTGAATATAGTTTGCGGAAAGAATAACCTTTGGTAATTTATAATCAGGAAAAGGATATATAAAACAATATGCTTTATTTCCGGAAACATCCAAAAGCTGACGCCATTCACGTTGATTATATGTTTGGATTCCCTGGCTGTCAGGATAATCGTATAAACCAACATAAGGTTCTCCATAATGGTCTTCTGCAGCGCCCAGCCAATATTTGAGTCCCATCCTGTTCTCAATTGCAATAACAACTACTCCTCCTTTTTTCAAGGAGGTCTTTGCTCGATTCAAGATATGCAGGACTGCTTTTTTTGGATTATCCTGATCCTCACAAAATTTTTGCGCGTATTCCAGAATCCCAATCAAAAAAACAGCATCATAAGAATCTGAGGGAAAGGCGAGGTCATTAAAATTGGCGTTTATTATATTAACATTATCAAGATCTCCGCACCTTAGCCGGGCAATTTCAGCCCTTCTTGCCTTCTATAGCATCAAGGATAATCCCTTGTTCCCCTAAATAACGTGTAAGAGCCCCACAACCGCAACCCAGTTCCAGGGCATTTTTCACATTGTCTAAATCAAAGGCTCTCAATAAATTGGAGCGTTGGTGGCTTAAATGATATTCAGATACCCAGTCATGGATGTTTTCTTCCAGTTCTCTTGAGCAAGATGAAAGATCACTCGTATTTGTGATTATCTCCTGTAAATTCAGTTCTGCTTCCTCGCCATCCGAATAGGCAAAATCCGAATGCTTATCCAGACACCAAACACCGGTATTCTGTTTGACCAAATTATTCACGGAAAACATTAAGGGTACCATAGCAATAAATTTCGTTTTTTTACTGCATCATCAATTTCTGCTAACTGAAACAAAGGAATCCAGATCAAAGATGCCAACACTGCCATGGGTTGAAATTACATCAAAGGCCAAATAATCATATCTTCGCTCATAAACCACATATTCCCCATTTTCATAACCGGTGCAACCCAAAGAAAGCAAATAACCTCCGGGGTTTAACAGCATCTTATGGCGAAAGTCAGCTTCAAGAACATCGCCCGGATTTACCACTCCTGTATCGCAATTATGAAACTGTGTATTTGTGCCTGAAATCTCAACTCCTTTAACATCTTTTATTGTAAAAGCGAGGATAGGATTAATAATGGTTTTATTAAATTTGACCTTTACCTTGAATTCGCATTCCTCACCCTGAATCAAGCTCTGAAGAGGATCGCCATTCAATGAGTAAATGCCTCCATCCAGGATAGTAGCGTTGCCATTTCCATACCGATTTTCATTGGGATTGATTTTAAAATTTTTAACTATATTTTTTTTGGCAATTATACCTGGCTGAGGATCGGCATTGACTGCTTTATCAGGGAAACGGGTGGATTCGACAAGCATACGCGAATAATCATCCCCCACATCCTTAGGGGCGCCATCAGCGCGAATCCTGCCTTTTTCCAGAAGAAAGGCCCTTGAGCAATACTGTGTAATCAGGCTTAGGGAATGGGTTACAAACAGGATAGTTACTCCTTGTTTCTGAAATTCCTTGAATTTGCCATAACATTTGGACTGGAAAAGCGTGTCTCCTACAGAAAGCGCCTCATCTATAATCAGGATATCCGGTCTCACATTAATTGCTATGGAAAACGCAAGTCTTACATACATCCCGCTGGAATAGGTCTTTACAGGCTGATCAATAAATTTCCCAATCTCGGAAAAGGATAAAATCCTTTCAAAGCAATCATCTATTTCTCTTTTTCGCAGGCCCAGAATCGCGCCATTGAGATAAACATTCTGCCGACCGGTAAACTGGGGATTGAATCCTGCACCAAGTTCAAGAAGAGCTGAAATACGACCCTTGACATCAATGCTTCCTGATGAAGCCTGAAGAATACCACAAATAATCTGCAGAAATGTTGATTTACCGCTGCCATTACGACCGACAATCCCGATTGTTTCACCCTTCCTGATATCCATAGAAACATCTGAAAGGGCATGAAAGGGGCAATGGAATTTTTTTCTCCAAAGATAAAAACTTTCCTTAAGTCTGTCCCTGTTGTTTTTGTATATATTATATGTTTTTGTCAGATTCTTGACACTGATAACAACATTTTCCATTTTGGCCCTGCCCAAATTCTTTTTCTCGATAATCTCTATAAAACATCAGCAAATTGAGGCTGCAATTTCATAAATACCGCAATCCCTGTTAAAAGCAGAATAAGGGTCATTCCCCAAAAGACCATCATTTCATCAGGCCGTGACCAGAAAGGCACAAAATAGATAAAGGAATCCCGATATCCTTGAACTATATAAAACATGGGATTGAGTTTTAATATCGCCTGAATCTTTTGAGGCATCATCTCAATATCCCAAAAAACAGGAGTTGCCCAAAACCCGATCTGGAGTATAACCCCAACCCCCTGCCCCACATCCCTGATAAACGCATTAAGGGCGGATACAAGGAAGGACAGGCCTAGAACCAATATCGATAAACAGAATAAATAGTAGAAAAACTGAAGAAAATAATAACTGACAGGCATTCCCATAAACACTATCAATCCCAGGAGAATCAGCATAAATACGAAGTGGGATACCAAGGAGGCAATGATCTGGACAATCGGTAAAATTTGTGATGGAAAGAGGACTTTCTTTATAAGATGGCTATTTGATACAATCGCGCTGGAAGTACTGCTGATAATTTCGGAAAACACAAACCAGGCAGCCATTCCGGCTGTAAGCCAGACAACAAAGGGCACATCATTTTTGGGCTGGACCTTAAAGCCAAGGCTGAATACCAGCCAAAATATAAAAATCCTTGCCAGTGGATTAATAAAATTCCATAAAAAGCCCAAAAAAGAACCAACATACTGATCAGCCACCGCGCTCTTTGTCATAACTGAAATCAGATATCTTTCAGCAAAAATAATCCGGAACAAATTAATCAGATATTCGCCTAAAACACGCATAACCTTCTCATTAAGGGTTCGGCAATAAATAACCTGGTAGAGTTTGCGCCCGAATTTGCCGTAGCTTTAATCGATCTGATTGCGCAAATCCGCAGGAATAGTGAACTATTCCGAGGACTTTTGCGCATGAAGATCGGTTAAAGATATGGTGAAGTCGGGATG
>DAOWOF010000203.1 GCA_030642205.1 Desulfobacteraceae bacterium
ATCTCCAATGGATTTTGAATAAAATATCTACTGTTAATAATCACATATAATAATCTTGATCCGAGAATGGCTGAGAGGACAATAATAAAGCCCATATCCATTATTTTTTCGGAGGATATTCCTTCATATTTTCCAAGTTTGGTTGTAATTGTGATTCCTGTAATAAAGCCAATAGCTACTAAAAGACCGTAGCTGTGCAGGGTAAATGGACCAATGGTAAAAAGATTTGGAAACATAGGGGTAATCTCTGCAGGGTTTATTGTGCCCTGAATATTTTTTAAGAAAAAAATTCAGGAGGCTAAAGGCCTCCAAAATCCTTGAGGCTATCAAGTGCTTGTTTTTTTATGAAAAAACAAATAATTCACTGCAAGCCAAAAGGCGCCGATGGTAATGGCTGAGTCAGCTACATTAAATGCTGGCCAATGGTGAGATCCAAGATACAGGTCAAGGAAATCTATTACAGCTCCTAATCTGATGCGGTCGATAAGATTGCCAATAGCACCGCCCAGGATCAAGGCTATCCCTTTTGCCATATATTTATCTTGCTCATCAAGGGACAAGAACCAATAAACTAAAAGGGCAATTGCGCCTATGCTGGCGCCGGCCAATAGATAAAAACCGAATGAAAAATCAGGATGGTTCATTATTCCGAAGGCCATACCCCGATTTCTTGTATGCACCAGATTAAAGAAATGGGGAATAACCGGGATAGTTTCATACAGTTTTAAATATTGTATAATTGCCCATTTGGATGCCTGATCCAAAAGGACTACCAGCAAGACAGCCCAGATCATCAGATGTTTATGTATTTGCAATTTAATTACTGCCTTCAATTATTGCCAGGGCATCCAGACAGCGTTGGCATATAGTGGGATGCTCATTATTATCCCCTACTGTAGGCTCATGAATCCAGCATCGTTCACATTTGGAATCTTTAGAAGGAGATGCCTTGATCCTGAGGCCGGGTACAGTCTCACAATCTGTGATTCCATCCAGTGTGTCAAGATTAACCATATTCACCTGGGAAACGATAAAAATGGTCTTTAATTGACCCTGATATGGTTTGAGTTTTTCGAGCAGTTCCGGTGACACTCCAAGAATTACGCACGCATCCAGAGGATGCCCTATTTCTTTATTTCTGCGAGCGATTTCAAGAGTCCTGGTAACCTCTTTGCGAACAGCAAGTATCTCGTCCCAGCGTTGTTTCAGATCAGGATCCCTGTAATTATCATTGAGCGAGTAAAATAGATCTGCATGGATGCTCGGCAATTCTTTGCTTTTATCCATATACTGCCAGATTTCATCTGCTGTAAAGGATAGCAGAGGGGCCATAAGCCGCACAATTACTTCCAGAATTTCATGCATGGCAGTTTGGGCTGATCGCCTGGCAACTGATTTGGCTGGAGACGTATATAGACGGTCTTTGATGATATCCAGGTAAAAAGAAGAAAGATCCAGAACGCAGAAGTTATGCAGATTGTGATAAACAAGATGGAAGTTAAAGTTTGTATAAGCGTTTTGAATACGATCATTTAATTCATAGAGTTGATTGAGGGCCCAGCGGTCAACCTCTTCCATCTCCTCAAGAGATACCATGTCTTTATTTGTATCAAAATCGTTTAGATTGCCTAAAAGATAGCGGCAGGTGTTTCGAATTCGGCGGTAAGCTTCTGTCAGACGTTGAAGGATTTCTGTTGAAAGACGAATATTATCTCTATAATCTTCTCCGGCAACCCATAATCTTATGATCTCAGCGCCATATTTTTTGATAAGCTTTTTCGGAGCTATTACATTGCCCACTGACTTGTGCATGGCCTTGCCGGCCCCATCCACAACAAAACCATGTGTAAGCACTTTTTTATAAGGCGCTTTTCCTCTGGTTCCCACTGAACACAAAAGAGAGCTGTGGAACCATCCTCTATGCTGATCGCTGCCTTCCAGGTAAAGATCGGCGGGAGTATTCAGGTAATCTCTTCTTTCCAGAACCGCGGCATAACTGACACCGGAATCAAACCATACATCCAGGATATCAGTTTCTTTGATAAATTCTTTTCCCCCGCATTTTGGACAAATAGTATCCGGGGGCAGCAGCTCCGCTTCTGTTTCGGAAAACCATACATCCGCACCTGCCTTTTCAACCTTTTGGGCTACACGCTCAATGATCTCCTCTGAAATCAAGACCTCATTACATTCCTTGCAATAAAACGCTATAATTGGAACTCCCCATGACCTTTGACGAGAGATACACCAGTCAGGACGATTGGCGATCATGTTAGAAATTCGATCCTGACCCCAGTCCGGAACCCATGATACCTGATCAATTTCCTTGAGGGCATTTTTTCGCAGGTCATTTTTTTCCATAGAGATAAACCATTGCTTGGTAGACCGGAATATAACCGGTTTTTTACAGCGCCAGCAGTGAGGATATTCATGGGTTATATCCTGCTTTTTGAGCAGCGCGCCTTTTTCCTCAAGTTTGGCGTTTATCACTTTGTTGGCGTCAAATACGTTTAAGCCCGCAAAGTGTTCTACATCTATGGTAAAATTGCCTGAATCATCCACTGGAGAGTAGACTTCAAGTCCATATTTAAGCCCTGTCTCATAATCTTCCCGTCCATGGCCAGGGGCGGTGTGGACGCAGCCGGTTCCAGCCTCCAAAGTGACATAAGGCGCCAAAACAATTTTTGAAGTTCTGTTATAAAGGGGATGTTGAGCTTCAAGATGTTCCAGATCCTGTGCCTCCAAATCGGCAATGATTTTAAATGAATCAATGCCAAAATTATCCATACAAACATCCAGTAATCCTTTGGCCAGTATCAGAACCTGATTATCATAGATTTCTACAGCCACATATTCCAGTCTGGGATGCAGGGCAATGGCCAGGTTCGCGGGCAAAGTCCATGGAGTTGTGGTCCAGATTGCTAAAGAAACCTCTTTGCCATTAAGGCCCGGATACTTTTCACTCAGGTCTGAAATCAGTGGGAATTTGACATAGATTGAAGGGGAAGTATGGGCCTTATGCTCCACTTCAGCCTCGGCCAAAGCAGTCTTGCAGGACATACACCAGTAAATTGGTTTCTTGCTCCTGACCAGACTGCCGTTTAGAGCGAATTTTCCAAATTCCCTGACAATGGTGGCTTCATAGGAATAATTCATGGTAAGATAGGGATCTTCCCATTCACCAAGGACGCCCAGCCTTATAAATTCATCACGTTGGATATCAATAAATTCCTCGGCATATTTACGGCAGAATTGCCTGATTTCCACCTGGGTCATATCTTTTTTACGGGAGCCAAGCTTTTCATCCACCTTATGCTCAATGGGAAGACCGTGACAATCCCATCCAGGCACATATGGGACATCATAACCTGCCATTTGGCGTGATTTAATAATAATGTCCTTAATAATCTTATTAAATGCGGTTCCCATATGAATATTGCCATTGGCGTAAGGAGGGCCATCATGCAGGATATAGGGCTTGCGGCCTTTAGATGATTGACGAATTACCTGATAAAGGTTGAGCTCTTTCCAGTGATCAAGCATTTCCGGCTCTTTTTTGATCAGGTTTGCCTTCATGGCAAATTTTGTTTTAGGTAGATTTAAGGTCTGCTTATAGTCCATGGCATGTGCCTCCAAAATTAAAAGTACTTCTCAACGCTTTAGCTGGGGAACCTCTACTTAATTAACTGGCACCCTATATAAAAAAATCTCGCGCCAGAATTCTCCCTGCAAGAGCAATCAGTCTGGTGGAGATTATTCGCAATTATCTTTAATTATTAAGTCTTGATAACCTCATAACAAGCCGCTCTATGCCTTTTTGTGCAGCAGGAGGGAGATCTTACGTATTTGCCTGCCAAGTGCGTGGTTACACATAAAAAGAGACACTTGAAAAAAAGAATTTATCAGTTGTGAGTCTGTAAGTCAAACGATTACACGCTGTGGATCCGGATCCATTTTTCATCCTTGAAAGGAAGAACTCCTTATGCCATTATAAATTTTATTTTCTTGTGATAAATTCGTTTGATTATACCTCGAAAAATTATAAATGCATCCTGTCCGGTTATTTCTTCAAGGGCAACGGAGATTTTTATCTTTTTGTTGCAGAGAACTTACAGTAATTACCTCTATACTTACATGCTGAGGGATTTTAGCGGGAGCAGCTGGAGATCATAACTCCTTCTTGACATCCAAATTCATCTTCCTTATACTCACCATATAATATATGGCTAAAGCCCTCGTAGCTCAGGTGGATAGAGCGCCAGATTCCTAATCTGGGTGCCGCATGTTCGAGTCATGCCG
>DAOWOF010000149.1 GCA_030642205.1 Desulfobacteraceae bacterium
ATTCCTGCTTAAATCCTGATTATTTTTCAATAGTTCTAATGCCTCAATAATCAGTTTATTTAGATCAAAGGATTGCGAATTAATGCTTTTCGGTTTGGCAAAGAGCAAGAAATCATTTACCAAATGGTTGAGCCGGGAAATTTCCCTTGAAATAATATCCATCAGTCGTTTATTAACATCATTAATCCTCAACCCATCCTTCAAGATCTGGATCGAACCACTAATCGCTGCCAAAGGATTCCTGACTTCATGAGCAATTCCAGCGGCAAAACCGCCAATTAAAGCCAGTCCTTCAACTTTTTTCATTTCACCTTCTATTTGTTTTATTCTGGATATATCCTGAAAGATCAATATATATCCAGAATGATCTTCTTCTAAAGAAAGCTTTAATCGAGAAAGAGATAATCTCAGATGAATCTTTTTACCCTTTGCGTATTCATATGGTAAATCAATAAAGGATGTCAATCCAGTATCATTCAGATATTTGGAAGTAAAGGGTAAAATCTTATCTATATATTCCCCTTCGCAATCTATTTTCCGAATGCCAAAAATCTTTTCAGCCGCAGGATTATGAAGAATTATCTTTTTAGAACCATCCAATGCTATTAAAGCAACGGTAACACTTCTAATGATACTTTCATTAAGCGCCTCCAGCTTTTTGAAATCAACCTGTTTTGCATTTAATGCTACTTTTCCTTTTTTTATCTGCTCTGAAAGATAACTGCTTAGATATGCTACAATATAAAATCCAAGGATATTGACTAATATAAGGTAAAAAAGATAAAAGCTCTGGTATTCTTCAGCATACGATACCATATTCCCCAAGGGATGAATAATCCCATAGTAATGCAGATCCAGTAAAAGACCATAAAGGATGCTGCTACAGGAGGCAATGAAAAGCCCCCCTCTCCGATAAAGCAGGATACTACCGTTTATAATAGTTAATATATATAAAAAAGAAAAAATACTTTCTATCCCGCCAGTAGTATAAATAATAGCGGTAATTAAAAGGATATCATTAAAGAGTTGAAAGTAGGCAAACCAAACAATTTTTTTAGATACTTTCAAATAAATGGCATAAAGAAAAGTAAAGAAATACACTAAAGATATGAGCAGATAATGAAAGGTTTGAATATCTCCAAAATAGACTTGAGATTCCTTTATCTCAATAAATATATAGGCTCCCAGGATTAGAGAAACAAATGCAACCCTCAAAAGCATTAGAGCCTGTAAACGCTTAAAAAGATCAGACTGCTTAAAATCCAGACTATCATTGCCCATAGCTTGCTAGCCCATTGACGTTATTGTTATAATCCCAAATCATAAAAGGAGATTATAATAATTTATTTATGGATAGAGGAGTGTGGATTTATCTTGAAATCTTTTTACAAAAGCATCATCCCATTGCGGCAGCCATTTTAAAAATTGGAAGATACATAGCAATTACCAATCCACCAATCGATCCTCCTAAAAAAACCATTAAAAGAGGTTCCAGCATAGACGTCAGAGCCTCAACAGCAGTATCAACTTCATCATCATAAAAATCCGCTATCTTCTCAAGCATGATATCCAGGGCTCCAGTAGCCTCGCCAACAGCAATCATCTGGACTACCATGCTGGGAAAAATATCTGTTTCTCCAAGTGGATCTGCAATTGTTTGTCCCTCAGCGATACTGGATCGAACATCAAAGATCACTTCCTCCAGCACAACATTACCCGATGTCTTGGCCACTATTTCCAGGGCATCAAGTATTGGGACGCCACTACTAATCATGGTGCCCAGGGTCCTGGTGAATCTGGCTACGGCAGTTTTTCTTAAAAGATCTCCAAAAACAGGCAAACGAAGGGATAACTTATCAGTCACCATCCTTCCTTTAGTAGTTTTTCTATATTTTTTAAATGCATAAATTAATCCGCCCATCGCTAAAAGACACCAGTGGATATTCCCCTTTAGAAAGTCGCTCATATTCACAACAATTTGGGTTGGAACAGGCAGTGCAGATCCAAAACTTGAGAACATATCCTGAAAAACAGGAATGACAAAGATAAGGATAACAGCTATAACGAGGGCAGCTATAATTAATACTACAAGAGGATACATCATGGCGCCCTTGATTTGAGATTTCAGCTTTTCGGCCTTCTCAATAAAAGCTGCCAAGCGTTGCAGAATCGTATCCAGGATACCGCCAACTTCACCAGCAGCAATTAGATTCACAAAAAGATCATCAAATATATCAGGAAATTTCTTCATAGCTTCCGCGAGAGTAGACCCACTTTCCACATCTTTGGTAATGGCCTTAAGGACACCCTTGAAAGTTGTATTTTCGGTCTGTTCCGCGAGTATATTAAGGCCTTGGATCAAAGGTAGACCCGCATCAATCATAGTAGAAAATTGTCTGGTAAAAATTACAATATCTTTAGTTTTGACTTTTGGCTGCATAAAAGCCACATTTGCAAAAAGGTCTTTTGGCTTTAGCTTGATTTTTTTTACGGTTAGATTACGCCCTTTCAATTGCATCAAGGCAATCTTTTCATTAGCAGCCTCAACTTCTTCTTTAAGGATCCGGCCCCTCTTGTTTTCCGCAACAACCTTGTAGATTGGCATAATGAGCCTCCTTATTCCGTTAACTTAATAATGATTTTTAAATAGTTTATTTGATACCTTTATTTAACTCTTGGCCAAGCCTGATAAACTAATATAAAGTCCATCAACAAACCAAGGGGCTGTCTGCGCGCGGCGCTCACTTAGTAGACGAATAAACCCCAGTCTGGGATGGAACCATTTGGATTTACTTCAAATAGCGGGGAGGGAGTGGAAACCCTTCGCCGCCGAATAATAAAGGAGTAAAGCGGCTTTCTACGAGATTAGCAAGCCTAAATCTAAATAATTCAATATTTCCAAATCACTCTATCCATTAAAAGAAATTGATCAAAAACCTGTTCATGTTTAAAGATACATTATTTTTTTACTTTTTAATAGCTTATGCTGATATATTCCTTGACAAAAGGTGCACACAAAATGGTATATGTTTTCAACACATATATTAAAATTAATTCTAGTTGTTTGCAATTTTAGATGTTAAGAATAGTCTTTGAAACCATTGAAAATGGTTCAATTTCGTTTATGCTCAAGGAAGGGTAAAATTTAATGGACTTTTTACAAGTCCATCATAATTTTAGGATCTGCATTTAAACATTATATATTAGGAGGAATTAACAGTGAGTGATATTACGGCTCCAATGGGTGGAAAAATTATTGATATTAAAGTTAAGGTTGGTGATTCTGTCAATGAAGGAGATGAAATTGTAATCCTTGAAGCAATGAAAATGGAACTCCCCGTGGTATCTGACGATGCAGGAACAGTCAAAGAAATTAAATGCGCAAATGGCGACGCTGTTGAAGCTGAAACTGTTTTGGTAATTCTTGAATAAACACTAGGTAATTGCTTCTATAATTACACTTGACATTTTTTTAAACATAATCCTGGAGGTTCCCTGTTGGACATAGAAGATAAAATCAAGGAACTTGAAATAAGAAAAGAGCAAGCCAGACTTGGCGGTGGACAAACACGTATTGACCAGCAACATGCCAAAGGAAAATTAACTGCCAGAGAAAGGATCGATTATCTTCTGGATGAAGGTAGTTTTGAAGAGATTGACGAATTTGTAGTACATCGCTGTCACGATTTCGGGATGGCGGAAAAAAAGATTCCTGGAGACGGCGTTGTCACTGGTTATGGAACTATCAATGGGAGGACGATTTTTGTCTTCGCCCAGGATTTTACTGTATTTGGAGGATCCTTAAGTGGGCCTTTAAGTGAAAAGATCTGTAAGGTTATGGATCTCGCCCTTAAAAATCAAGCGCCTGTTATCGGTCTGAATGATTCTGGTGGAGCCAGGATTCAGGAGGGAGTAGTTAGCCTGGGCGGCTATGGGGAAATATTCAGAAGGAATGTATGGTCATCCGGAGTTATTCCTCAGATATCAGTCATTATGGGTCCATGCGCGGGAGGAGCAGTATATTCACCTGCCCTTACTGATTTCACAGTTATGGTCAAAAAAACCAGCAATATGTTTATCACCGGCCCTCAGGTAATTAAGACAGTAACTTCAGAAGAAGTAACTGCAGAGGCCCTTGGTGGAGCAATGACCCATAATACCAAAAGTGGGGTAGCTCATTTTGCCGAGGAATCAGATAACGCGGCCCTGGACAGGATAAAAGAACTGCTTCAATATCTGCCGCAAAATTACAGGGAAACCCCTCCCAAGATTAAATGTACTGACGATCCGAACAGAATCGATGAATCATTGAATACTGTTGTTCCTTCCAATCCAAGAATGCCTTATGATATACGGAAGATTATCCGTCCGGTGCTGGATAATAAGACATTCTTTGAGGTACAGAAATATTTTGCAAAAAACATGGTTACAGGCTTCGGGCGCTTAAATGGAATTGTAGTTGGTATTGTTGCCAATCAACCATTAGCCCTGGCGGGTTGCCTTGATATTAACGCCTCAATAAAATGTGCTCGTTTTGTGAGGACATGTGACTGTTTTAATATACCCCTGGTTACTTTTGTAGATGTCCCTGGCTATCTACCGGGAGTCAATCAGGAACATGGTGGAATTATTAAGCATGGTGCTAAAATAATTTTCGCATATTGCGAGGCCACTGTTCCCAAAATCACCGTTATCACGCGTAAAGCTTACGGAGGAGCTTATGATGTAATGTCCAGCAAACACCATGGAGGAGATATTAATTTTGCTTATCCAACCGCTGAGATTGCTGTCATGGGTCCCGATGGTGCAGTTAGTATTGTATTTCGAAAAGAATTGGCCGAATCCAAAGATCCGGAAGAAACCAGGAAGAAACTAGTTGAGGAGTATCGCAATAATTTTGCAAGCCCTTTTAAGGCAGCGGAACTCGGATATATTGATAAAATAATACTTCCTGAAAAGACCAGACCACGTTTAATTAAGGCATTGAATATGCTTATAAATAAAAAAGAATCTATTCCGGAGAGAAGGCACGGAAACATTCCTCTTTAGGAAAATCTTTAGAAAAAAGATTCTTTATGTATAAAGAAACGGCGTTGTAAAGATTTTTACAACGCCGTTTCCTTATATGATTATAGGAGTCTTCGCTTACCTCCCTTTTACCAGCTAACACCCAATTTTATTTTATCGGCTTTTGCTAACTCTTTTAATTCTTAGCGAAGACTGATATTATTTTTCCCGATATAGTCATTCCAACTAATAAAAGCATTAATACAATAAAAACTCCTATATACCTGAGGACGAGAGTTCCTATAATCCAGGTCCAACTATCCTTGACAATCATAATTTTAGTGCTTTTATCCATTCCCTTGTAAATAGTAATGGAGTGCCATGGTCGATTACCATCATCTTCTATATACGTAGAATCCTTCCAGTCCCGATATTTTATATCAGGTAAACCTTTTAGTGTTTCTTTGTAATAATCTAGCGCATCATTATGTGTTAATTCAGTTTGCAATTCCAGTTTTGAATCTGATTTAGTAATGATTTCACCTTTTGGAACAAGAGATACCCCCAGAAAATTTTCTGCTTCTGAATAGGAAGGCAATAAAAGCATAATCAATAGAATGGAAAGAAAAATATTATTTTTCATTTTTATATCCTTTTTTTGTCAAGTGAAAAGCATTTATCTAATCAAACATAGCAATAAACATCCCTGCTGCTGCTGCCGAACCAATTACGCCAGCCAAGTTTGGGCCAACTGCATGCATTAGAAGATGATTAGTCTTGTCATATTTAAGTCCTTCCATTTGAGCAACTCTGGCGGCCATTGGAACTGCTGAAACTCCGGCAGCGCCTATCAATGGGTTTATTTTATCTTTAAGGAACTTGTTCATTATCTTTACTGTCAAAATGCCACCAACAGTACAAACCGCAAAATCAACCAAACCCAGGCTAAAAATAAACATAGGTTTCCATGTGAGAAACTTATCTGCCTGCATGGTTGCTCCAACTGACACTCCTAACAATATGGTCATAATATTCATAAGGGAGCCTTGAGCCGTTTC
>DAOWOF010000106.1 GCA_030642205.1 Desulfobacteraceae bacterium
CAAAAACCGCATTTGACCCCCATGTATAATCCCTATTCCCAATTGGTCTACGCGGCTTGTGGGAATGATGTCAGGGATGTGATTATAAATGGGAGTCTGGTTATGGAAGATCGTGTCCTGCCAGATCTGGATCTTGACAAGATACTTCAAAAGGCAAGAGAAAAATCCTGTCTGGTAAAATCATGGCTAAGGCTAACTTAGGAGTTATCCGGGGAAAAGAGTCGAAAATCCTTACCGTAAATGATTCAATTTGACTATGCGACAAATAGTATCATGGTTTGAAAATAACAAAGTTTGTCAAAATAAACCGTGTTATCTTTTAATAAAAAGATCCAGTATATCCTGAATTGGCTCCTGATATTTTTGAGGAATATTTTTTTCCAGTGTCTTATCCAGCTTCTGCCGGAGTTTTCCTTTCATCATGGCAGAAGTCTCAAGCTTTATCTCAGGTTTTTTTAGATCTCCTCTGATCTTGGCTATTATATCAATGCCTTTAATAGAAATCTCTAAAACAGAATCCACTTGTTCCTGGTCAAGATCAATCTTGGCCTTATTGGCTTTGATCCTGGATCGTCGACTGCTCATATCAAGATCAGATATAATGATCGGACCGTTTATATTGCTTTGAATCACTATGTCCTTATAAATATCTTTATGGACATCCCATTTAAGTAGTTGATCCAGGAGGATTGTTAATTGATTGGGAAGAAATCTGCCATTTATCAGGTTTGCGTTTAGACTTCCCTGCTTTGTATTAAGATCATATTTTATTTTGACATTTCCTCTGGAAGAAAAGATCTTGGGATAGATCAACAGTTCACTAATGGATATTGTCTCAATTTCTTTTAGATCCGCGCTTAGCAGGTTATCGTCAATCTTAATATCAAGATCTCCGCCCAGAATCTTTGCCTTTCCATCTAGCAGGAGGGTTTTGTTGAATTTAGCATTTCCATATAAATTCAGGGATCCGTTAAGGTGACGGCTGGTGACAAAATAGAGGTCTTCCAGGTCAGGTATTATTATCTGGTAGTCAGCAATAATATCAGAAGAAGAGGTGTTATAGATGCCTTTTTTTGATATAAAATTAATAATATCAGAGTCGAGTTTGATATTCGCTGTGGCCATGTTATGTTCAAACAAGGCCCTGCTTTCCAGGGTAAACGCGACCGGTTTTGTTAATTTCAGGTCAAATGCCTGATTGACTTGTGAGTAGTTGACAATTCCATGTCTAACTTTTAATTGGCCCTTTCCTTTGAGATTGGAGAGGTCCGAAATATTCAGTTTTAAATTGATATCCAACAAGCCATTGGCAATTGATGGCTGATCAGCCATATAAAAAAGTTTGTCTATTTGAGCATCATTTATAAGTAAAACAATGTCCTTGGGCTTGAAATCAAGGAGTACTGCCTCATACTCGGTTTTACTCTCTCCCAGATCAGTCTTACCTTTGATTGCAAGCCTGGATAAATTGCCTTTTATAGTTCCCTTGGTATCTAAAGGACCTCGTAAGGAAAGGCCGATGAGTTGCTCTAGCTTACTTAATTCCTTTATTGAAATATTGAAATTTGCGTCAATTTCTTGTTTGAAGAGGTTGAGTTTGCCTTTTAAAAGGATTGTCGAATTCTGATCAAGATTGAGTTCAAAGATAAAGCGGTTTGTACGGAGAATAAACTGGTTTAGTTTGATCTGCCCATCTATTAGTTTTGCAAGTCTTTTTTCAGCTATTGGCTGAATTAGCCGGTTACCCGGACCTGTGAACAGAAGGATATAGATCCCTCCCAATATCAATAGTATTACTGCTACGGCAATCATTAGATAGCGCATGGAAAGACCTCTTTAATTGATGTCTAAAGGGATAGCAGTCTATAAATATTATTGTAGACTCAGAATAAAATCTTCGACAGCCTTGATGCCATCCTGTTCCATTATCCTGATGGTTTGGGAGCCGATAACGGCTATTTCGGCCTTGCCTTTTAAAAATTGAATATCTTGCCGATCTTTGATCCCAAAACCTACCGCAATGGGGAGGGATGTGGCATTATGACATCCGGACAGGTAATCTGATAATTTGTTTGAAAAAGTTGTTTTTTCTCCTGTGACTCCTTTTCTGGCAATGCAATATATAAAGCCTTTGGCAAAGTCGGCCAGATACTGCATCCTGTCAGATGTTGTGGTGGGTGAAAAGATCATTATTGGAGCCAGGTTGCTCTTTTCCATGCATGTGAGGTATGTGCTGCCTTCTTCCGGAGGAAGATCTGGTATTATGGCGCCTGTTATGGAAGAGGATGCCATTTTGGCCGTAAACTCGGATACCCCGTATTTGTAAAGGATATTATAATAGGTCATTATCAGGAATGGGATATCAAAGGTCTCCGCAGCCTTTTGAGCCAGGGAGAGGCAGTCTTGAATCGTTGCGCCACTTTCCAGAGCCTTTTGATTGGCGCGCAGGATAACCGGCCCATCCGCGATTGGTTCGGAAAAAGGGATTTGCAGCTCCATGATATCAACTCCAGCTGCCACCATTTTTTCGATAATCTGAAAAGATTCTTTAAAAGAAGGATAGCCAAGTACGATGTGGGTCATTAGCAGGATATCCTTTTCTTTTAATTTTCTCTGCAGGTATGATTCAAGCTCCATATTCTTTTGCCTTGTTTTTTATAAATGCCTGCCATTGCGGATCAGCAAAGGCGTCGGCAATTGTAAAGATATCTTTATCGCCCCTGCCGGATTGATTGATCAGGATGATATCATCCTTTGACATTTTTGAGGCCTCTTTAAATGCCTGGGCAAAGGCATGGGCTGATTCAAGAGCGGGAATAAGACCTTCTTTTTTTATAGTAAGCGTCAGGGCATCAAGTACTTCCTTATCGGTTGCAGCTGTAAACCGAACACGTCCTTTATCTCTCAGATGAGCCAGGATTGGAGAAACTCCAACGTAATCAAGACCTGCTGCCACGCTGTGCGTCTCTTTCATTTGCCCGTCACTGTTTTGTAAAAAATAGGTTTTATAGCCTTGCGCTACTCCCGGGGATCCATCCTTGCATGCTAATCTGGATGCGTGTCGTCCTGTATCCAGGCCTTTGCCTCCAGCCTCAGCTCCGATTAATTCAACTGGATCATCAAAAAATCCGCTGAAAATTCCCAAGGCATTCGAGCCTCCGCCCACGCACGCATAAATACGTTGAGGAAGCCTTCCTTCTATCTCCATAATCTGTTTTCGTGCCTCTTTGCCGATTATGGATTGAAAGTATGATACCATTTCAGGAAAAGGATGCGGTCCGCAAGCGGTGCCGAGGACATAATGAGTATCATCCATATTAGTGACCCAGTCCCGGAAGGCTTCATTTATGGCATCCTTTAAAATTCGTGTTCCATCCTTGACAGGGATTACCTCAGCGCCCAGTCGTTCCATCCAGAATACATTTGGCCTCTGCCGTTTAACATCTACTTCGCCCATGTAAACTGTGCATTTAAAACCAAATTTAGCAGCCATTGTTGCTGTTGCGACACCATGCTGCCCGGCGCCTGTTTCCGCAATAACACGGGTTTTTCCCATTCGTTTTACTAAAAGTCCCTGTCCCATTACATTATTGGCTTTATGCGCCCCTGTATGATTGAGGTCTTCCCGTTTGATGTATATGCGGGCTCCGCCAAAATGGGAGGTGAGGTTTTGGGCAAAGGTCAAAGGAGTAGGTCGGCAGGAATAGGAGCTCATGATGTTTTCATATTCCTGCCAGAAAGTCGGATCGTTTTTGGCCTCATTAAAGGCGGTTACCAACTCATTAAAGGTAGCTACCAGAATTTCAGGCAGAAACGCGCCGCCAAATTGTCCATAATAGCGACTGGTTATCATATATCCCCTGATATCATTCTATATTATCATACTACTGGATAATTAATTTCTGTTTTTAATAAAAAAGTTTCATTGCTTCGTTTAAAAGTTGAGGGCTTTTTTTACCAGGGCGATCTTCGACTCCGCTATTCAGGTCAATGGCATATGGTTTTACTGTCTCAACCGCGGCAAGCAGGTTCGAGGGAGAAAGTCCTCCGGCCAGGATAACAGGTACACCTGATTCTTTCCCTTTTACGGCCAGACCCCAATTAAATACCTTCCCTGTGCCGCCTCTTTTTCCTTTGGAGTATGTGTCAAAAAGAAAGGCTCTGACCTTATCTTTATACGATTTAAGGTTGTTAAGGCTTGATTCATCTTTCAGTTGAAAGGCCTTAACAACGCGGGGCATCAAGGCTGCGCATATCTCAGGTGATTCATCGCCATGGAGTTGAACCAGATCTAATCCGCAGGAATCAATTATATCATTAATAACCCCCAGGTCTTTATTAACAAAAACCCCAACGGTTTTAACAAATGGAGGTAAAGCTGAGATAATGGCTTTGGCTTTAGCCGGCTCAATTTGTCTGGGGCTATCCGCAAAAATAAAACCAATGGCATGCGCCCCAAGTCTGACTGCTAATGAAGCATCTTCATAATTAGTTATCCCGCATATCTTGATCTTTATTTTAATGTTTGCCGGCATCTATCAGCTCTATGACTTTTTTGGCAATATTATTTGATTTCATGATTGCGGAGCCAACCAGCATAGCATTAACCCTGGTTTTTTTCAGAGCATAGATATCAGCATCCTTGTCAATACCGCTTTCACTTATCAGGGTACAGTCTTCAGGAGCCAGTGTCGCCAGTTTATGTGTTGTTTGCAGATCTACCTTGAATGTGTCCAGGTTTCGATTATTGATCCCAATAATATCAGCCTTGCAATCAATGGCTTTTTGCATTTCATCTTCGTTGTGTACTTCAATTATGGCTGCCATTCCCAAAGATCTGGTAATTCCTAATAAGTCCTGGAGCTGCTGTTTGGAGAGGATACTGGCAATCAAAAGGATCGCATCAGCGCCATTAATATAAGATTCTCTAACCTGTATTTCGTCAATAATAAAGTCTTTGCGTAAAACAGGAAGTGGAAAATTTCTCTTTAGAGCAGCCATGTTTTTCAGGTCTCCACTGAAAAACTTTTGGTCAGTTAACAGAGAAATAGCCACTGCTCCAACCGAATAATAAATATAGCCTATTGCTATAGGATCAAGAAACTGGCGTATAATTCCCTGAGAAGGAGAAGCATATTTAATTTCAGCTATGAGGTTAATTTGGCCATGATTGGAAATGGCTTTCTTAAAATCTGAAATAACCAGGTCATCAGATCTTTCTTCTGTGGAAAGCCCTTGTTGTTTTAGATCTCTAACCTCTATTTTTTTTTCAGCTATAATTTTATCTAATAGTGTAGACATGTATTTGTTCCTTAATAAAAGATGGCATTTGGAATACCATTAATTCCCCATCAGTACTTCTGTTTCATCAATCTTCCAAACTCCATCCTCTTTACTTAAATGATCGATTTCATATTCAACAAGACCTTTTGGATTGAAAATATCCTTAGAGGTGTTCTTGACTTTAACTGTTGCCTTATCCTTATTAATCTTAGCCGGGGAAACAATGGTTTCTAAAATAACTACCTGACCTGCCGCAAACATCTCCTTCCAGGCTTTGCTCCATTCAGCTTTATTCTTACCATCATTAAATTTTTTTGATATATATTCATAAGCTTCTTCAAAATTCCCATTCTTGCTGGCATTATAATATCGTTTTACTGTCTCTTCAGGGGTAAGACCACCACCTTCGGAAATATTTATAGAAAAAGATGACGTAATGGCTATGATAGTAAAGGCGATTATAATTTTTAATACAAATCCTGCTTGTTGCCGCAACTGTACTAAAAGATCTTTCATTAGTCCCCCTGATTTTTTAAGCAATATTGATAATCGAGTAAAAAGTTGCTTCGTACCTTTTTGGCTCAGCAGGTGAAAAGCAGCCCTCCCTTGCCATTTATAAATGGTTACACCAACTGCCCCAAGGCTCACCCTTACTTGGTCTGTTGATAAACTTTTCACGAGTCCATCAATATTTAAGTTAGAAAAAAACATACTACATTACGTATAAATTTATGCCGATCCTGTAACGGCGAAGAATTTAACCGCAGGGATCTATTTGATTATGTTGAGGATTAAAATTCGAGCCGGATGTGAAAATCATAAATGATTACCATTCGTGGATAAGTATGACTTAAATATTTCACAATTTTGGTTAAAAGTCAAAAATTAATGTTTTTATTTTTTTTTGCCGATATAGGAAATATGTTCAAATCTTATGGATTCTGTGAATGGAAATCTGCCTGACTCTATCATGATGAGGAAGATTTTAGTTAATCAATCTTATTTCTATTGAGGAAATTTCTCTGCATTATTTATTTTCCTTTTCTCCTAAGACAAAAAACTGATGAAAAAGAAATTAATGCTTCAAGAAGTATTAGTAATTGATGATTCGGAACTAATTCATCAGATGTATGGGCTGATGTTGCATAAAAGATATAATTGCCATCTTGAAAAGGCATTCAATGGAAGGGAAGGCCTTGTTAAACTTGCCAGTAAGAATCGTCCGGATCTGGTACTCCTGGATATAAATATGCCTGTTATGGATGGCCTTAAGTTCCTGGAAACGATGCAGGAGGATAAAAGTTTAATACAAATTCCTGTTATTATAATCAGCACCGAAGGTAAAGAAGTAGATATCATGCAAGGATTAAGGCTGGGTGCCACAGCCTATATTATAAAGCCCTTTAAAGAAGATGATTTGATTGAGATTATAGAAAAAATAAAAAATTAAAACAGGCTATGAGAATGAAGCGGAAGAGCAAGGATGATAAAATAAGAATGGAGCTGATTAAGGATTATCTGGCGGAAGCAAATGAGGCCCTTGATAATATGGATCCTTTGCTATTACGGCTGGAAGATCTTGATGGCAAAGATCCGGATCCAAGGTTGATAACCCAGATTTTAAGCCTTTTACATACCTTTAAAGGAAACTCCGGAATGATGGGTTTTGCTTCCGTGGAAAAATTCACACATAAACTGGAAGACTTCTTCAAGGGAATTCAATCTAATCAAATTTTGTTTGATCAGAATGCGGAGGACTTGGTGATATGGGCATCTGGTGTCCTGCGTGAGAGCATTGAAGTTATTGCACAGGATCCCAGTAATACTTTGCCCGTAACAGATGAAATATTAGTCCTGGAAAATTTTTTGAGTAATTGCTCAAAAGACGGAGAGACTCTCTTAAATGCGGATTTTAAAAGGAGCAGTAAAAGGCCAAACATATTCAACAAAAAGTTAAACATATTAAAGGTCGATTTTAACCGGCTGGAAACATTACATAATCTAATGGGCGAGCTGGTAATCCAGAGGACAAGACTTGGGAAAGTAAATACCGGCTTTAAGGATAATTTACGGGATAAAAACCTGAAAATGGAACTGGATGATACCACAGAAAAGATAGGCAAGGTAACAGTTGAACTTCATGATGCTATCAATAAAATATGGATGCAGCCTTTAAAACATGTGTTCATGCGTTTTCCAATGCTGGCAAGGGAGTTGGCCAGAGAAAAAGGGAAAAAAATAGATCTTCGTTTTGAAGGAGAGGAAACAGAGCTGGATAAATCAGTTATAGACGAGATAGGCGAACCTTTGCTGCATTTACTCAGGAATGCAGTAGATCATGGAATCGAAATGCCCATGGAAAGAGAAAGAA
>DAOWOF010000013.1 GCA_030642205.1 Desulfobacteraceae bacterium
TCTTCTCCTTCTTTTTCACGAAGCGGCAACATTTGTTCAGGGCTTATTTTATCTGTAATTTTACTGCACACATAATTAATACATATCACATGACGGGCCTTTAACAAACATCCGGAGGGGCCAAGAAAAAAGCAGTTTTTTGGGTGGTATCTCTTAAAAGGTAACTTTATTCCTATTAAAATATTGATAAGGATTAGTATCCCGTCATATTTTTTTTCCAATCCGGCACCACAGCACGATCCACCTTCATCCTGTTCGCATTTTTTACAGATTTGATTAATACCTGTCCTCATCATTTCTTTATGTGAAGAATCAATTGCTGCTTTTAATTTATGTAAAAGATCAGTTATGATCGTATCATTCTTAAAGATATTTTTATTTTTTAAAAAACATGCCTGAGACCAGGCTATTTTTGTTTCAATTGGACTTGCATATGAAATATTATATGTTTCCATATATGATATTCTTTTAAAGAAAGATTTTTTTTAAAGACGAAAGAATGTTACGTTTTTTTTAAAAGATTGTCTATAATTTAAAGACAATCAGGATATTTTTTGATTGAGCAAATTGAGCAAAAGATAAGAGTTAAAGGGCGATTTTTCCTTGCTTTAAGAGGTATACCCGTGCTATTTTTTTATTATTATAATATTTAGTGTCCGAATGAAAACTAGAAAAATTTTTCCAGGTTCAAGGAAGGCAAAAATTTTAAACACAGAAATTGGCAGTTTTCGTTCAGGCGCTATTTAGAATGAGTTTGGACGGATGTAGCAGAAATGGAGGAAATTATGATTGAAACAAAGGTCCTAATCATTGACGATGAAAAAGAGAATGTGCAGTACCTAACGACTATACTTAAAGAAAATGGCTTTTGGGATATTCATGCTGCCTTTGATGGTGAAGAGGGGATGGTGAAGATTAAAGAATTGATCCCAGGCTTGATCTTATTGGACCTACGGATGCCTAAGAAGAATGGTATCTATGTTTTTAATGAGCTGAAAAAGTCGTCGGTATACCAATCTATTCCAGTTATTATTCTTACTGGTGAGGGTGGGTTTTTAAAACATCTTTCCCGACTCAAGGAATTTCATGAGGACGAAAGTAAGCTTGACAATGAACCCACTCAGAAAATATTAGGCCGTTTTATCTCCTCCAGCCCTGATGCCTTTCTGGAAAAGCCTATTGAACCTGACGATCTGATGAAAAGTATTCGAAATATCTTGATAACCCTGGAAGAGATAAAGGAAAAGAGATTTTCGGAAATCAATTCAATTCGAGATAAAAAAATAAATATGGGAGTTTTGTTCACAGGCAATCTTTTTGATAGTCAGGAAAAAAGCCGCAACATTCTAGCTGCCTATGCTGCTAAGCTTGCAGTGCAAGAGGCCAAATTGCCTGATGATTTTACCTGGAGGTCAATAGATAATCAAAACATTTCTATGACAAAAGAGGATGTTTTAAGATTTCATTCTCAAATGACCGATTGGATTTATTTAAATTACAAGGCAAGTTGGGACCACAAGGCTGCAATTGATAAACTGACTGAAATTGAAGCTGTTGAAAACTATCTTATTACACAAGGTTGGCCAGATAACGATATTGATATAACATATCAATAAACAGCCTGTCCGGAGGAATTATTGAAGCAAAAAAAGGACGCAATTTCTTAATAAGGGACTATAATGACAGAAAGTTCCCCTCAATTTTTCAGGATTCGTAGATATCATGTCCCCCAATAATAACGAAAGATTATTAAAAGAGATATTAGCGAATGATCAACTCCCTGTTCTTTCTCATTTGGCCATTAATTTGGTTCAACTTGCCTCTGATGAAAATTGTTCAGCTCAGGATTTATCAGAAGTAATTGAAAAAGATCCTGGTCTGACAACCCGACTGCTTAAGCTGGCAGGCAGTGGTTTTTTTATGAAACCAAAACCCATCTCATCCATACGTCAGGCTGTAGTTTTTCTTGGCTTTAATAAAATTCGTCTTATGGCCCTTTGCCTCTCCTTGCGGGATACATTTCCCCTTGGCATAAAAGATGGGTATGATTATGGCCTTTTTTGGAAATCATCCCTCTATCGTGGATTGCTGGCCCAGATCTTCGCAGAGGCTCTAAACTTAAAAAATCTGGATACTGGGGAAGCATTTGTAGGGGGGCTGATATCTGAAATCGGAGAGCTAATGCTTTACCCCACATTGACGCCAGAATTGAAAAACGCTTTTGCTAAAGTCAGTGGTTTTCTGGAAGAGAAAACCGACTGGGAAGAAAAATTTATTGGTATTAACCACAGACAAGTGGGATCTTATGTCCTTGGAAAGTGGAATTTTTCGGAATCCCTGGTGTCAAGTCAGGTCTTTTTTGGAAAACAGGCCATGGACAAAGATTCCTCAATATTGGACAAAGTTATTGAATTAGCCAGGAGAGCTACTGAAATAGTTTTCTTAAAGACCAGAAATCTTTTTGAGATATTTGATCTGGCTGATGAATTACTTGGCCTTGAGGCTGAGGTCGTTAATGCTGTTTTAGTTGATATTTTTAGCAGGGTAGAATTGTTGGCTGAACAACTTCAAATCAAGATTGACCCCCAGCAAGATCTGATGGAAGTAATGGAAAGGGCGAATCAGGCCCTTATGGAGATGAATAATTCTTTAGATTCTACTCTTCAGGTTCTTCTGAAGGACATTAATGAGCATATTCATTCTCTTACTCCGGTAATGAAAAAAATGACTCATAGCCGGAGAGACCTCTTGCAAAATACATTGGATGCTGTTGCCCATGAGATTCGCAATCCCCTTACATCCATTGGTGGTTTTGCAAAACGGCTGGTTCATGAGATAAAAGAGGATAATAGTGGAAAACATTATGCGGAGATTATTGTTAAGGAGTCGGTTCGGTTAGAGCTGATCTTGAAAGAGATTATGGAATATTCCAGGACTTATGAACCGGAATTCAAGGAAAATGACCTGATTGATACCATAGAAAAGGTTCTATGCGACCTGGAAAATAAATTTCGTGAAAAGAATATTCAGGTTATTCGTGAATTTGGCCTGGAATCTTTACCAGTTCATATGGATAATGAGGGAATTATAAAGGCCATGCGTTATCTACTCCTGAACTCCATTGAAATGATTGATAAGCCTCATGGTATTGTTACCATATCAGTTCAACCTCTCTGGCAAATCAAGCAGTTTGCCATTGCCATTTCGGATAATGGCCGCTCAATGTTGGATATTCAGCGCGATGGTCTATTAGACACTCAATTTTCCTCCAAAACATTTGGGGAGGGCTTGGGACTTCCTTTGGCTAAAAAAATAATTGAGGCTCATTCGGGACATCTTGAACTGGAAAGGACAGAAGGTTATGGAAATGTAGTCAAACTGGTTTTTCCCGTCTCAAAAGTAATGGCCTCGTAAAAAGTCGATTTGCAGTTTCGGAGTCCGCGCTTACCTGGAAAGCAATGCATCCGAATTATAATGCCATAAAGCATAGCAAATTTTATCCATTGTTTATGGATACTAGCCAGGTTTCTAAATCCTGAATTAATTTTGATAAGCCTGGATAATCATTTCGTTTGGCATATTCACTCAATTTAGTACCAACCTCTGTGATTTCCTTAAAGCCATATGCCTCGCCGGAACCTTTTAATTTATGAGCTATTTCCCTGATTTCCATGAGATCTTTTTCGTGAAGATATATCTTGAGCTTATCAAGCTTTTTGTTGATGTCCAGAATGTATTTTTTTTGCAGCTGGGCAGCTTTTTCTGATCCGAGCATCTTAACAAGATAGGCATTCTGAAAGGATTTTGTTCCTGATTCAGTTTGCAGGTCCTGATGTTTATTCCTGGATTTTTCTCCCATCCTGACTCTCCGGAATTATTGGCTGTTTATTCTTTTAAGTCCCCTATGATTGTCTTTATTTCAAAAATTCCTTCGGTCTTACAGTAAGTTGACAGCCCTTCTATGATATCTGAAATGGCTCCGGGATTGACGAAGATAGCTGTACCTACCTGTATGGCCGAAGCTCCGGCCAGTAGAAATTCCAGGGCATCCTGATAATCCATGATTCCTCCGCCGCCTATGACCGGAATATTGACAGCTCGTACAACCTGGTAAACCAGATAAAGGGCTACTGGTTTTATTGCCGGCCCGGACAGCCCTCCTGAAACATTGGCTAGTTTGGGAGCCCTTGTCTTGATATCAATGGCCATACCGGTTAAAGTATTAATGAGTGATATAGCATGTGCTCCCGCATTTTCAACTGCTTTGGCTATCACCCTGATATCAGTTACATTGGGGGATAGTTTAACTATAACCGGCTTGTCACTGTTTTTTAATACCTCCTCAGTCACCCTGGCTGAAGCATCAGGGTCAGTGCCAAAGGCCATTCCTCCTTTCTCTACATTTGGGCAGGATATATTAACTTCCAGCGCTGCTATTTCTTTGATGCCTTTTAAGGATGATGCCAAGGCTCCATATTCATTGATTGAGTGGCCATAGATGTTGACAATCACATTGGTGTTCAAATCTCTAAGCCAGGGAAGTTTTTCTTGTAAAAAAGCATCCAGGCCTATATTAGCCAATCCTATAGAATTCAACATTCCACAAGGAGTTTCAATTATTCTGGGTGGCGGATTACCCGCACGTGGTTTTAAAGAAAGGCCTTTTACCACAATACCACCTAAGATATTGGGGTCAATAATATCCAGGAATTCCTGTCCATAACCAAAGGTTCCTGACGCAGTCAGAACCGGATTTTTTAATTTTAAAGGACCCAGAGCCACACTGAGATCAGGTTTTTTTAAGGTCATATTTGTTCCAATCCAGGGCCTCTGATTTAAAGACAGGGCCATCCTTGCATACATGTAAATATGATGATGTGTCATATGAAGAAGCACTTTCTATAGCACATCCCTGGCATGCCCCTACTCCACAGGCCATATTGGACTCAAGAGACACTTGACATTCAATCCTGAATTTTTTTGTGATTTTGACTACCTGTTTTAGCATGAGCAATGGACCACAACTGAATACTGTTAGCTCAGATCTTCCTGGTTTAAACAATAAGTCTTCAAGGATATTGGTAACTGCCCCACCCTGTCCCAGAGAATGATCATCTGTAGCCAGATTAAGCTCTACATCTTTTAATCCAAGTCCACGGACATCAATAACATCCTTTGCCGAACGAAAGCCAGCCAGAAAATTCAGTCTGTCCGGATCAATCTTTTGGGCTAAAAATACAAGCGGCGCAATCCCCAGACCACCTGCCACCAATACAGCTTTTTGATCAGGCCGAGGAATTGTAAATCCTTTTCCCAGCGGACCAAGAGTCTGGATAGACTCTCCTTTTTGCAAACTGGATAGTATCCTTGTCCCTTGTCCGATGACCCTATAGATGATAAAAAGACGATCTTCAAGTATCCCTGAAATTGAGAAAGGCCGACGCAAAAAGGGATCGTTTTCTGAGGTCAATCTGATCATTACAAATTGCCCTGGCTTGGCTGTGGACACAATTTTATGGGCATTAAGACCCAGTAGATAAGTGGCCTCAGCTATTTTTTTATTAATTATAATTTCTGTTTTTTGATCAATCATAATCTATAGGTTTCATGAAGAGTTTGTGGTTTTTCCTTGACATAATGACTGATATTCATAAAATAATAGACAAGGTATTTTCTTAAAGTTATTTTTTTGTTTATAGTAAGCTCATAAGTATCACATGATATAGACCAATTAGGGCTTGCTATACACATGAATTAAGATATCTTAACATTAAAAATTAAGTAGTAGAAGTCATTTTATACTAGCCTTTTATTGATTTTTTTATACATAGAGGCTTTTATCTATAAAAAATCGTTTCAAAGAGGTCTTTAAAAATTAGAAATGGAGGTGTTCTTTTTATGGCAGTTAATGGAATGTATAAATTAATGGAGCAATTTGCTGTCCATGATGGTCCTGGCATGCGTTTGATCGTTTTTTTAAAGGGCTGCAATTTAAGATGTAAATGGTGCCAAAATCCTGAATGTATCGAGTACAAACCCCAACTTTGGTATAATAAGCTTAGATGCAAAGATGAAGGACAATGCGTTGAGGTCTGTTCTGAAGGGGCCATCAGCATGGACAAGGACAATAAATTTGACCTGGAAAAATGTAATGATTGCTTTAAATGCGCGGATGTTTGCAGACCAGGGGCATTTGAAGTTATAGGCAGAGAGATATCTTCTGATGACCTTGTTAAACAGATCCTGAAGTACAAATTCTTCTTTTCCAGATCAAAAGACGGAGGCGTAACCATAAGCGGGGGAGAACCTACTTTTCAGTCTGAATTTACCGCTGATGTGCTTAGTCAGTTAAAAAAAGAGGGCATTAATCTTGCTGTTGAATGCAATCTGTTTAGTAAATATGAAAAAATCTGGAATGTAGTGCAATATTGTGATTATCTTATCTGTGACATAAAGCATATGGATAGTGATAAACACAAAGCTGAGACTGGGGCTCCTAATGAGCGGATCCATGAAAATATTAAAAAACTTAATAAAGATTTCAATGGAAAGGCTATCGCTGTGCATATACCCTTGATTCCTGGCTGGAATGATGACGAAGAAAATATAGCAAAAACTCTGGAATTTGTTAAACCTCTGGAAAAAATCGCCCGGATCGATCTTTTACCCTTTAATCTATTACCTGTATCAAAATATACGGCCATGGGAATGAAATGGGAATATGCGGGAATCCAAGGGCAATCTCAAGAGCACTTGCAAAAACTTATAAACATAGTTGACAAATATGGAGGACGTTTTGCCCATACAGTAGGTGGTCTTTGGTAATTTTTCTTACTTCCCTGATGTTTTGGCAGATAACTGTGCGGGGAATAAAATATTTCAACGGAGGAATAATATATGGAAACAAAGAACCCTTTGATTGAAAGAATTGTTCAGCTTGAATGGAATATGTTTCAAAACGTAAAAAATATTGGGGGAGGGAAGGCATCTTGTCAGGAGAGTCCCGATACATTTGCTCTTATGAGATCAAGCCAATTTATGAGCTGGCCTGATGATGCCATGGAAAGCTATATTATTGACTTGGTGGAAGCAAAAAAAGAAGGGCGGAATCTTCTGACTGAGAAATATGCCAGGATGATGGAATTCACATCTCCTTTGGAATATCAGAAGATAATTGAGCACCTTCCCCCCGAAGCGCTGGAAGTTAAACCTCTGGTTGGAAAAATAGTGAAGATGACTCTGGAATGGGAAAAAGAAGTAAAGGAAAAATATCCAAATCTGGCAAATCGATCCCGGCCTATATATAGCTCTGAGGATACCCCCTTTTCTACTTCAATAGAGACCTATCTTAAAGGAGAGCTGTCAAGTTACTCAAACAACACACTTGAATTATATTATAAAGATATCCTTAAACAGAAAGCCAAGGATGTAAATATTCCTGCTAAGGTTTTGGAGGCACAAGTAAAGCTAAGTGGCTATCAATCACTTGAACATGCCAATGAGGTTGCAAAAAGTAGATAGAGCCTGTCCGAGAATAGTAATTCCTTCTCAAATCAAGACATTTTTAAAAGATAAGCACAGTTATTATCATGGATTTTCCTGGTTAACAGCTTTTTTTGCATCTTTCTTGAAATCAAACAACCCTTTTAAATAAAGCCCTGTTTCCGTAACAATCAAATATAAGGTTGGAACAAGAAACAGAGTCAAAACTGTTGCTGCCAGCAGTCCAAAAGAGATGCTAACTGCCATGGGTATCAGAAATTGTGCCTGAAAACTCCTCTCCAGTAAAAGGGGGAGGAGACCGGCAATAGTGGTAATGGATGTGAGAATTACAGCCCTGAAACGCGCCTTGCCTGCCTCTTCGACTGCTTTTTCAATTGGTGTGCCTGTTTGAATCGCACGATTAATAAAATCTATTAAGATAATAGAATCATTAACCACAATACCAGATAAGGCCATAATTCCAAAAATGCTTAAAAGCGTCATTGGGATACCAATCACCATATGGCCCAAGACAGCGCCTACCATCCCAAAAGGAACGGCGATCATAATTATAATGGGCTGCAGATATGAACGAAACTGAGTTGCCAGAAGCAGATAAATTGCTAAAACAGCTATAAAAAACCCATTCAAAAGGCTGTTTATTGATTCATTTGCCCTCTTTTTTTGCCCCTCCAGGGAATAACTAAGTTGAGGATATCTTGCCATTAATTTTGGTAAAAAATTCCGGCTTAGTTCGTCTACGATTATTTCAGCATTTGTTATCGATTCATCCAGGTCCGAGATTACTGTGATTTGTCTATGCCTGTCAATCCGGTTGATGATAGAATATCCACGTCCATAAGTGACTTCCGCCACTTCTGAAAAGGGAATCTGATTTCCTCTGGGGCCTCTGATACGCATATCTTCAATAGTCTCCAGGGAACGTCTTTCCTGTTCAGAATATCTTACCATAACCTTTACGTCATCTCTTCCTCGTTGAATCCGAACAGCCTCATCTCCATAAAAGGCCTGTCTTATCTGACGAGCCAGATCCGCTAATGTTATCCCTAATGAATAGGTAGTTTCTTTAGCCTTGAGTTTAATTTCTGATTTGCCAGGCCTGAAATTATCGGAAATATCAAAGGTGCCATCATAACGAGCTAGCTCGGCCTTTAACTTTTCAGCTGCTTCTTCAAGAGCCGGAAATTCATCACCAATTAGTTGAATCTCGATAGGGTTTCCAGCTGGACTGCCGCTTAAAGAGGAAAATATTAATTTTTCTACACCAGGTATTTCTCCCACAAGCTTTCGAAAGTGACTAACCACATCGTTAGATGTAATAGAACGGTTTTCAGGAGTGAGTAATTCCAGGAAAATCTGCCCGGCATGCCCGCCAATTTCAGATCCATTGGCGCCTGCGTTGACGATCATTCCAATAAGACTAAAATAATAAGGAACAATCTTCTGGCCATCAGGTTTGCTACCGGAAAGCTCTTTGTTTAGTCTTGGTATTACCTGCTCAATACGTTTTATGGTTGACTTGGTAACGCTTACCGGAGTGCCAAGAGGATAACTGAATTGGACCTGAGCATAATTGCTGTCAGTCTTTGGATGGAGTACAAACGGGACGTGTTTTCCAAGTAGCAAGGCTGAAATAACCATCAGGACGCCTATTGCAATGCTAAAAGTTATATATCGATTATCAATGATTTTTCTGAGGATAGGGCCATAAATATGGTCAATAGTGTACTGTAATTTCTGTTGAATTTGGTTTAATAAAGAAGTATGCCATTGTTTCTTCTTATTAACAGCTTTTCTATGATTGTCTTTTTCCAGGCTCTTGGCTAAATGGGCTGGCAGGATAAAAAAGGCCTCAAAAAGAGATATGGCCAGAATAATGATGACCGAGACAGGAAGAATATAAACAAATCTTCCCATGATGCCACTGATAAAAAGAAGAGGCATAAAAGCGATAATATTAGTGCTAATAGCCATTAATACAGGCCCACCTACCTCATTAACTCCGTTTACTACAGCCTTGATAGGCGCTACTCCTCGTTCATAATGGGCATAAATATTTTCGCCAATAATGATGGCGTCATCCACCAAAATTCCAAGGGTCATAATAAAACCGAAAAGTGAGATCATATTGATGCTGGCATCGAGCCAGTTGAGAATGCAGAAGGCGCCAAGGAAAGAAAATGGAATTCCAATGGCCACCCAGAAAGCAAGGCCCATACGCAGGAATAGTCCCAAACAGATGAAGACAAGGATCATTCCCTGGATACCATTGGTGACCAAAAGATCAATACGGTCCTTGACTAAAAAGGAGAGGTCTCCCCAAATAGCCATTTTTACACCTGGTGGCAGGGTTGTTTGATGATCTTTGACGTAGGCCCGGACTATCCGGGAGATATGTATGAGGTCTTCACTCCTGGTCTTTCTGACCTGGATAAGTACAGCGGGACTGCCATTAAATCGGCCGCTTTGATCTGTGTCTTTAAACCCGTCAATTATGCGAGCTACATCTCCCAGGCGGATTGTAGTCCCGTCAGGGAGCGCAATCAGAGGGATCCCTTCAAATTCCCTGCCAGTATAACGCTGGCCTTTGGCGCGGATAAGTACATCTCCACCGGTTGACTTAATAACTCCTCCAGGCAGATCCAGACTCCCTGTCTTCACTGCCCTGGCCACGGCATCAAATGTCAAGCCATAACGCCTTAAATTATCCTCGGAAATTTCAACTGTAATCTCGTAATCTCTTACCCCCGCAAGGTTGACCTGGGAAATATCGCGATAAGCCAGTAGATCATCCCTTATTTTTTCTCCAATTCGCCGCATGGTCATTTCAGATACATTGCCATATATGGCAATATTAATAGCATCTTCTTTGATGGTGAGTTCCTGAACTATGGGTTTTTCCGCTTCTTCCGGAAAATTAGTGATGCTATCTACCAGGATTTTGACCTCGTCCACTACCTTTTGAACATCTTTTACATCCTCATTCAGTTCAAGAAGGACAGTTCCCAGACCTTCTCTAGCCTTTGAAATGATTTTTTTTATGCCATCAACTGAAGCTATTTTTTCTTCAATTTTAATGACAATCCCTTCTTCAATCTCTTCTGGACTGGCACCTAGATAGACTACCTGGATAGAAATCCTATCTAATGTGAAATCAGGAAAAACCTGGCGTTTCATATTGGATAGACTCATTAGGCCTATAATACAAATGAAGATCATAAGCAGATTGACAGTGACCCTATGCTCCACCGACCACTGGGCAATAAATTTCATTGAATCAGATCCTCCATGAGAGTTATATTCCTTTAATTATTATAATTTTAACTGTTAATCGGCTATATTATCAAGTAGAATTTTTTTCAACTTGAAACTTTGCAATTATTAAACCTTATATCTTATATTTCAATCCAGGTTTTATAAAAATAGTCAATAGCTTAAATAATACCCGAACGAAAGCTATAAAATTTTTCCAGGATCTAAAGAAGGTGGAGATTTTAACTGCAAGAATACATTAAGTATTTTGAGAATTAAAAATCAGGATAGCTGAAAAAATTGGGGAAATTAGCAGGTTTTGTTCAGGCACTAAATATAAATGATAATGTTAAAAAAAAATTTCAGAAAATCAATGTGGTCAGGGCTGCTTGCTCAAAGCATTACGACACTTAATGAGTTGGAAAAAACTTTGCATGTGAATGAGCCTGGCTTAAAAGAAGTCGTATCCCGTTATCCAATGCGCATTAATCCTTATTATTTGGGGCTAATCAAAAATAAGGGAGATGCTATTTACAAACAGTGTGTACCAAATATAAAGGAGATAATGGATGAAACAGGTTTTGAAGATCCATTAAATGAAGAGGAGCTTTCTCCGGTTCAGGGATTGACACATCGTTATCCGGACAGGGTCCTTTTTTTGGTATCATCCAAATGTGCCATGTATTGCCGGTTTTGCAACCGTAAACGAAAAGTTGGTCATTCGAAAATGGTTAGTAGCAAATCCATACAAGAAGGCATAAAATACATCCGGGCACATAGAGAAATCAGGGATGTTCTCCTTTCAGGTGGAGATCCATTGCTTCTCAGTAACCATGAAATTGATCAAATTCTAAGAGAGTTGCGTGAAATTTCCCACATCCAGATCATTCGCATTGGCTCCAGGGTTCCATGTACCTTACCACAAAGAATTACCCCCCAGCTAGTAAAAATATTGGCGCAATACCATCCTCTTTATATAAACACCCATTTCAATCATCCTGACGAAATTACACCCCAATCGACTCTTGCCTGTGCCATGTTGGCAAATGCCGGTATACCCCTGGGCTGCCAAACCGTCCTCCTTAAAGGAATTAATGATGATCCAAAGATTATAAAAAGTCTAATGCAAAAATTATTAACCATCAGAGTGCGTCCCTATTACCTGTTTCAGGCTGATCTGGCCAGGGGGACATCCCATTTCTGGACGCCCTTACGTCAGGGAATTAAAATAATGGAGAGACTGCAGGGGCATACATCCGGAATCTGTGTTCCACATTTTGCCATTGATCTGCCGGGAGGCGGCGGCAAGGTGCCCCTTCTGCCTGCCTATGTTACAGGAATAAAAAATAATCATTTGTTACTTAGAAATTATAAGGGTATTATATATAAATATCCTCTTTAAAATAGCTGGATAGTTACTTCATTTTATAATTTTCGAGAAAGAGTTAAGATACTAAAACCTATGCCTAAAAATAATATTAAATTTAAACTTGATGAAATTACATGCCTTTATGAGATAACCAAGGCGATCCATGCATCATTGGATCTTAGAAAATCACTATATAAGATCCTGGATTTATTATCAGAACATCTTGGATTATCCCATGGATCCATTATCCTGGTAGATCCTGATACTTCTGAAATGCATATTGAAGTAGCACATGGAATGTCAGCTCGTGAAAAAAACAGAGGTCGGTATAAGTTGGGAGAAGGGGTTATTGGCCGCGTAATTGAATCCGGACAGTCAATGTTTATACCTAACATAAATGAAGAACCGATGTTTCTTAATAAAACCCGATCCAGGGGAAGATTAGATAAATCGAAGATTTCATTTACCTGTGTTCCCATAAAAGATGAGCAAAAGGTTATTGGAGCACTTAGCGCAGACAGGACTTTAACAAAATCATTTATGTTTAAAAATAATGATATTAGTATCCTGACAGTTATTAGCAGCCTGATTGCACAAAAAGTTTCATTGCTCAATAAAATCAACCAGGAAACTGACCGGCTAAGAAATGAAAATAAAAGGCTGAAAAAGAAACTTGATAAAAAATACAGCTTCTCCAATATTACTGGTAATTGTCGCAAAATGCAGGAGGTCTTTTATCTCATTAATTCCGTTGCAAAGAGTAATGCCAATGTCCTTTTATTGGGTGAAAGCGGTACAGGAAAGGAGCTTGTTGCAAATGCGATACATTATAATAGTCTTCGGGCTGACAAAAATTTTATTAAAGTGAACTGTGCAGCCTTGCCAACGAATCTAACAGAGGGAGAACTTTTTGGGTATGAAAAAGGTGCATTTACAGGCGCATACAGTCAAAAAATGGGAAAATTTGAATTGGCTCATGGCGGGACCATCTTTTTAGATGAGATAGGTTCCCTGGCCATGGAAAGTCAAGGGAAATTGCTCCGGGTATTACAGGAAAGAGAGATTGAGAGACTGGGAGGAGTCAGGGTAATCAAGATTAATATACGTCTTATTGCAGCCACAAATAAGGATCTCGCTGAGGCATTGCAGGATGGTTTTTTTCGAGAAGACCTTTTCTATCGCCTGAATGTTTATCCTATCTATTTACCTCCTTTACGAGAAAGAGAAGCTGATATCCTTCTTTTGGCAGAGCATTTTCTGAAAAGATATTCAAAGGAATATCATAAAGATATAAAGCGGATATCAACTCCTGCCATAGATGCCCTTAGCCAATATCATTGGCCCGGAAATGTAAGGGAGCTGGAGAATGCTATCGAACGGGCGGTACTTTTGTGCGATAATCAGGTGTTACATGGCTATAATTTGCCCCCCAGCCTTCAGACAGCTGAGGAGACAGGCACTCAACAATCCCAATCGTTAGAGGGAGCTGTTTCAAGATTTGAACAGGAACTTTTAATTGATGCCTTAAAATCCTGTAGAGGTAATATTAGGCAGGCAGCAAAACTCTTGAAAACCACGGAACGCATTTTTGGATATAAAATAAAAAAATATACTATAAATATAAAGAAGTATAAATAGCTTGATACTCAAGATTATTTTTGAGCTAATCCTAAGGGGCTACTCACGAATAAACCCCATTTCCTTACATCCTGCCTTTTTCGTTTATAGGACTTCAGCTAAATAGTGCCTGATCTCTTATTATCTTCCAGGTACAATAATCCTTGAATCATCTCTTTGCTGGGCCTGTTGTTGTTGCTGCATATTTTGAATCTTTGCCAGCATTTCATTTAATGCCTTTTTCATTGCCAGGGGGAATACCTTAATAGCTTCATCGATATTTTTTACCGTTAATTCTGCCTGGATAGGCAAAGGCCCTTCCGGTGAGATGATCTGGGTCTGACCGATAAACAATCTGCTCCGCTTGTCATCTTCCGAACCATCCAATTTTATAGGTATTAATTGTCTGATAGAACCAACTTTCATATCTGTAATCGATTCTTCACGGTATAAATTATTTTTATCGATTGTGAAATTGATATTATCGATTTGTTCTTGCCCGTTCATATGATGTCTCCTGTATGAGGTGTGAAATTATTTGACATGTGCGGTTAGTAGATAAACAGTCGTATCAAATATTGGAATGAGACTTCTCTTATCTGTCTATCAATATCATGTCAAGTTATTTACTTGTTGATGGACGTTCTCCTAATCCCCTTTATCTGATGTTTTTGCTGTACTCCATATGGTATGAAAATAATACACACAGTGTGTGGCGAAGAAACCGCTTTTTTGCAATGTCCTGTTCTTTTCGAAGATTGCATTTACTTCGCCACGCTCTGAGTCAGATAAAAATTTTAATCCTCAAAATACCTGATTTATTCCTGCGTTTAAAATTTTTTCCCTTGACCTTGACAAAAAAATCTGTTTTTCATTTAGATACTTCTAAGTAACTGCGATGACAGTAACTGTGATAAAAGTTACTTCATATAATAAACGCCGGGATCTTTCATCCCGGTTACATTGCTAACTAGTTAGAATTTAAGTTGACGGAGGGCAATAATGAAAAGATACTATATCCTAATTAGTATTTGGATGGTTGCCATGATATTTCATGGACGCTCATTTGCAGAGCCTATATTCCTTGAAGAGATTATAGTCAGAGGAGAAAAGGAGGCGCTTCAGGAAGAGTGCCTTGACATAAAAGAGGTTCGGGAGACACCGGCCAGAGATGTTGGAGAGGCTCTTAAGGTTATTGAAGGAATCAATGTCGTTAGAAAGGGAGCAATAGCTAATGATCTAGTACTTAGGAGCTTTAAGAGAGATGATATTAATGTTCTTATAGACGGGATGAGAATTTATGGTGCCTGCCCCAACAGGATGGATCCGAATTCATTCCATATTGATTTCATGGAGATTGAGGCTATTTCAGTTTTAAAGGGTCCGTTTGATGTTAAAAATCCGGGAAGTCTGGGGGGGCTGGTTGAAATCAGGACAATCCGACCCAATAAAGGATGGGAAGCGCATGTAAATGCCTTTACAGGATCGGATGAAAATATCTCTACTTCTTTTAGTACCTCCTATGCCGGAGACAAGGCAGATCTGCTTTTGGGTTATTCCTATAGATATTCCCTGCCCTATCGGGACGGCAACGGTAATCGTATCACGGAATTTGATCCTGCTGATCTTAATGCATATAAAGATCAGGAAAAAGATGATAAGGCCTATTCCATCAATACGTATTGGAGTAAATTTGGAATTAACCTCCTTGATAATCATAGACTGGAAATTGATTATGCCCGCCAAGACGCCGATGATATTATATACCCATACCTCCTCATGGACGCGGTTTATGATGATACCGACCGGCTGAATATGAATTATGAGATTTCAGACCTTGGTCATCGCATTGAAAAGCTTAAAGCTCAATTTTACTGGAATCAGGTAAAGCATGATATGACTGACGAAAGAAGAAATTCATCTATAGGATTTGGCGAATATAAGATGAAATGCTATGCGGAAGCTGAGACTTTCGGCGGAAAACTTGAGTCAGGCATTGCCCTCCATAGTGGCAGATTAACCCTTGGGGTTGACTATTATTCCCGAAACTGGGAGGCCGAGAATACATTGCCTGTGAGAAAGCAGAAAATGATGCCGGATGTTGATTCCAGCAATATCGGAACCTATATCGAATATGGACAACCCATGTGGGAAGATACCAGGCTAACCTTTGGCATGAGGCTCGATTACGCAAAGACAAAAGCCAATGATGACCGTACAGATCTCTACACCTTATATCATAATACCATAGACAGAGAGGAAGAAGACTTTTGCGCAGGAGGTAATATTCAAATCTTATGCTCTCCTGTAAAAGAACTGGAATTCTTTGGAGGATTCGGATGTATAAGCAGGCCTCCAGGTCCTGATGAAAGATATATCGCCATGCAGAAACCGCAAATGACTCCTGACTGGGTTGGCAACCCTAAACTCGATCCCTCGGAAAATCGCGAGTTTGATTTTGGTATTAGATACCTGGGAGATATATTCTACGGAAAGACAACATTTTTTTATAGTGATATAAAGGATTTTATTACTGTGTATGATGTTGAAGGCCCGGTAAAATCTGCCAGGAGTTTCAGGAATGTAGACGCGATTCTCTATGGCGGAGAAATAAGTCTAAACCTGTTTCTTCCTTTTGATTTCCATCTACAGGGGGGCCTTTCCTATACCAGGGGCAGAGATGATACACATGACAAACCTTTGTCCGAAATACCGCCACTCCAGATAAGAATCGCTTCGAGATACGATGGATACAGATATTTTACGGAAATCGAGGGTGTTTTCGCGGATGATCAGCATCGGGTTGATTCCGATCTGAGTGAGGAAAAAACGGCCGGATGGGGGATAATGAATCTTAAGTTTGGCATGAAACTAAAAAAAACAAATATCTTTGCAGGTGTCCATAATCTCTTTGACCGGCAATACTACGAACACCTTTCTTATCAGAGAGACCCTTTTCGAAGCGGTATCAAAGTGCCGGAAACCGGACGTAATTTTTACCTGAATATCGCCTATTCCTTATAAGTTTTGATCATTAATATCTGCTTTTGGGGAGAAATCAGGCCTCCTCTCTCCTTGCCTTGATGCGCAAAACTCTTCTGAGCGGCACCTGATGTCTCAAGACATGCCTTATATGGTATGTCTTGCTATTTGAGCCCGGGTTTATGCCGAATATACATGGCTGCGAGTGAAAATCTTGACGAATATCAATCCATACTATATAAATAATAATTTAAAAATAGAGTAACTATTCAGCTATTTCAAAGATGCTGATTTCAGACACGCAACACTGATCTGATTACACTTTGAAACTGTTTGAACCATAGAGATCGTTAAGAAAGAACCCATCAGGGCTGAATCTATTTGTAGAATTTCCTAGTGTATTATTATACATGTTTATATTTAACGGGTTCTTTCTTTATGGCCTCTTATCTGTGAGTTTTTCATGGTTTAATCAGATTAGTGTTGTGGTGGATACTCTCTGAATAGTTACCCTGAATTTTTATGGAGAAATGAATATGGTAAGAACTGAGATATCTCTTTTTCTCAAAAATGCCCCTGGTGAACTGGGACGGTTAACAACGATGCTTTCAGAAGCTAAGATTAATATTGATGCCATGACCATACAGGATGCCTCCGAATATGTTCAAAAAATTTTTAGATCTCGAGGCAAAAGCATCAAAAGAGTTGCATCGGCCGCAAGTTACAGTTCCATAAAAAAGGATTCAGGAGATTACGCCTTGATCCGCCTTTTGGTGGATAAAATTGATGAGGCAATTGATTTATTATCGAAAAGCAACTATATCTTTGATATAATTGCTGTTATTGCCATTACAATAGACAACCAACCAGGGATTTTATCCAGGATCGCACAGCAATTTGGAGAAAATGGTATCAATATATCTTATGTCTATGGCTCAGCCCTTCCAGGAGAAAGCAAGTCCCTTTTCATATTTTGCCCGGAAGACATTGAACTGGCAGCCAGTATTTTTAAGGATTAATTGAGATCTACAACCCTGAGCTGGATCTGTTCCTTTCCTTTCCAATAATTTATCTCAGGAGTAAAGACCATATTAATGGAATTTGCAATCAAGGGATATCTATCCCCCAGTCCAAAACCGATTGCCTCAAAGGTCTCTCCATCTTGTCTTACCTTTAGCTTTAGATGTTTATCACCAACAACACGAGCGTCCATGATTTCTACTGATCGGACCAAAAAAAGAGGCCCTTGGTTACTCTCTCCAAATGGTTCCAGGATACTCAGCTCTTTCAGCATTTGTTTCCCAATATTATTCAGCCTGATCTCACTATCTATATGCAAGATTGGAGGCAGATTTTTTGTCCCCATGCTCTGAACAGCCGATTCTTCAAGCATGGTCTTTAATATATCAAGATTGCCGATTTTAACAGTAAATCCGGCCGCGTGTGAATGGCCTCCAAATCGCTCCAGTACATTTTTCCCCATCTGACTTAGCTTTTGATAAAGATGAAAGCCATCAATGCTTCTGGCCGATCCTACTGCCAAACCATCCCGGATATTATATATAAATGCCGGACGATTGTATTTGTCCACAAGCCTGGAGGCCACAATACCCAATACCCCTAAATGCCAATCCGCATCACCATAAAAGAAAAGACATTTACTCTCTACACTGTCCTCTTCCTCGATCAGGGCTTCTATCCTGTCAAGTATTTGTTTTTCTATCTTCTGACGTTGCTCATTAAGAGCACTAACCTTTAAGGCAAGTTCCATTGCCAATGATTCTTCTGTTACAGTAAGGAGTTCGAGGGCAATCTGAGGATCTCCCATTCGTCCTGGTGCATTCACGCGGGGCGCCATCCTAAATCCCAAATCATCTGAGCTGATATCTTTCCCGTAAAGCCCCAGGACTTGTTGAAGTGCCCTGATCCCGGACCAACGCGAATTTGTCATAATTTCCATACCGCTCTTAACAAAGATACGATTTTGATCCATAAGGGGAACCCTGTCGGCCACTGTCCCCAAAGCTACCAAATCAAGATATTCTCTTAAATTGGGCTCAGCCTTTCCTGTAAACCAACCTTTTTTACGCAAAACAGATCGTATGGCAACGGCCAATAAAAATGCAACTCCTACACCGGCAAGATCTTTAAATGGATATGAACAATTTGGTTGATGTGGATTGATAAGGGGACAAGGAAATCCGAAATCATCCGGTACCTGATGGTGATCAGTAATCACGACCTGAATCCCCAGATTCTCTGCCAGAATAATTTCGTCATAGTTGGAGACGCCACAATCCACTGTAATTATTAAGTTAACACCTGTTTTGGCGAACCGTTTTATCGCCTCAGGATTCAATCCATAGCCTTCCTGGAAACGATTTGGAGAAAAAGCCAGGACCGGAAAGCCGATTTCTGTAAAAAAAATCTGCAAAAGTGCCGTTGCAGTTAGTCCATCAGCATCATAATCACCATAAATCAAAATTTTTTTATTATTAAGAACGTGACTTATAATAATATCTATGGCCTCGGACATACCCTTAAGAAGCATTGGATCAGCCATTGTATCCAGACGAGGAGAGAGAAATTTGTCTATCGTTTCCTTACCGGTAATCCCCCGGTTTGACAAGAGTTGAGCTTGGAGAGGCGTTATTTGTTTACTGAATGTTTTTAAAAAAGTTTTTGATATTGGAGTCGCAAGTCTCCAGATCTTTCTCTTTAACACAATTTGATACCCGTTTTATACTTGTGAAAAACAAACTTGGTTATACTCCGAAAAGGCCACAAATTGCGGCTTTTCAATGGCCCTGAACATCAGGTGCATTGTTCAGATTCGTAACGACAGCCAAGATGACGATTCTTTACGCCTTGCTTTTGATGCTCTTGCTCACCTAAAAAAACTCAATTTATAACCCTCAGAGGTATAAATGTAATGAGATAAGGGAAGAAAGGAGTTGTTAAAGAAATGCTTTTATGGCTTTCTGCGTTCCTTAATATAGAGCTCCACCTTTTTGATATCCTCAAAAACATCAACCTCAAGAGAGTCAAAGAGGCTTTCTATTACTTTTATCTTAAAGCCATATTCCAATGCCCTTAATTGTTCCAATTTTTCGGCTGCCTCAAGGACACCCTCTGGCAAGGCTATGAATTTATTTAAAAATTCCATTCTATAACCATAAAAACCAAGATGTTTATACAAAACCGGTTTGGATTGATGATCACGATAAAATGGAATTGGATAACGTGAAAAATAGAGAGCAAAACCATTGTGGTCAGTAACGACCTTGACATGATTGGAATTATTAGGACTATCA
>DAOWOF010000095.1 GCA_030642205.1 Desulfobacteraceae bacterium
CTAAAAAAACTGAAAAATATCTCTATATAATTTGACTACCGAGGTGTTTTTTTCTATATTCCTTTTCAGGCTTGTAATAGCATTATGTAAACCCTATAACCTCACATTCAATACCCTTTTGGTATCATTTTTCATAATCAATCACACCATATTTTGCGTTTCAATATGATAATATTAGAATTCATATCGTGATTTGAAATATAGTTCTGTGTATTGATTCAAAATTACTTTAGGCGCGATATATGCTCAATAAATTATTGAATTTATCCATAAAGGAGCATGGAAGATGAGGTATTATGTAAACTCCATAATGATGCAATACCCCAGGAATTTTGTAAGAAAAAATAGATCATTTTTGATTAAATAAGATTTCCAGGAGGATTTAGGCCGTATGCTCAATATTGAAGGACAACGGAAAAGATTAACTTCCAGAAAAACAGCACTTGTAATGGTCCAGATTATTTTATTTGTTTTTTGCGTCCCCATGCAGGTCTGGTCATTTGCTGAATTTATCAAAACAGTTCCTTTTAATGCCTTTAGTTCCGGCCGTGGCGGAACAATTGTGGCAATTGGGGATGAACCTAGCAATATGAATATGAATCCTGCAGTTATTAGCGAAGTTAAAAAGAATCTGTTTGATGTGAGTTTTAATATTATTATTCCTGACATTGATTTTAAATATACTGGAACTGATTATAATGAATATAAAACAACTGGCAAGGACAGGATAGGTTTGCTACCCCACATAAGTTATGTTCATCCTTTTAAAGGATCTCCATGGACATTGGGATTAGCTGCATCGGTAATTGATGGATTTGGCTGTGATTATACTATCCAGTCAAGATATTATGGTTCGACAAATGCTTTTGGAGAGTTATTGCATATTAGATTTTCTCCTAATCTATCTTATCAAATTTCGCCTAAGTTATCATTGGGACTACGGTTAGGGATAGATTATGGCTCTATGGACGTAAGGATGCCAATTGGTCGAGTCCTGGTAGATTTTGGTCAATGTGATAATTTTGGCTATTCAGGTGCCATTGGACTTCTTTACAAGCCTGCTGACAAATGGAATATTGGACTTTATTATGAAAGTGAGACAGTCTTGAATGATCTTAAGTCGAAAAACAGGGATGGTTATTTTTATGTAAAGTTTGATACTGGCACCCTAAGCTATGCTCCCATGGATGTAACCCTGAGTGATGTTAAGTTTCCTCAGCATTTTGGAGTCGGTGTTGCTTATAAGCCATCTCCTTTTCTTCGATTATCTGCGGATATAAGATATGTTGACTGGGGCAACACCTGGAAGACACAAGGAATTAAATTAAAAGGACCTAGTGGAGAACTTAATCTAGTGGCGCCTTTCGGAGCTCAGAGCCATACTCCTGCCGCTTTTGGCCTTGAATATTTCTTGAATGAGATGTATTCTTTTTCGCTTGGATATCGCTATAGTGACGAATGCATGGATAATGTAAACATGAACCCGCTTATACCTGGAGAGGTACAGCATATGATAACATGTGGAATCTCGGTTATGCCAGCAAAAAACGTCAAGTTTGGGCTAGCCCTGATGTGGGGAGTCATGGACCATCCAAATGGGCCTGTTGCTCATGCATATGATAATTATATTGAGGAGAAATTTGGCTTTGAGCCAGGTTTTATTGACAGTGAGTTAGAGGTCTCCAGAGCCGATTACGCTACCTATAATCTTATCCTTTCTTCTCAAATAAGCTGGTAAATTATATAGAAAACTATAATTATTAATGGACTATTCATGGTAACCGAACAAGGTATTATTTCAAAGCTTTTGCCAAACCGCAAGGTTCTGATACGCATTCAATCCAGTTCCGCTTGTGCCAACTGAGGCTCTAAGGGGACATGCGGGGTCATGTCCGATAGAGAGATGTTGGTGGAAGCCTCTAATATACTTCAGGCTAAAGAAGGTGATCTAGTAGAAATCAGTGTACCTGAAAGTTCTCTGATGAAACTATCTCTTTTAGTCTATTTTATTCCGGTAATTGCTTTACTAATTGGGGCTTATGCCGGAAACACATGGGCTGGATCGTTTAATTTATCCCCATCATTGGGAGCTATCCTTGCGGGCGGGATATCAATGGGGATTACCTTTTTAGCCTTAATGCGGGTAAATCATAATATTGGTAATAAAGATGAATATGCACCACGCATGATAAGAATATTAGATTTGAAAAAGGTAGATTAGGACTTGTCCGGAAATAAGTTGGGCAACTCCTTAAAATTTGTCTGAAGGCTGGATGGCGGCAGACCCACCTGTACTCTCATCCCGGCTTTGAAAATTCTGGCTTGCCAGTTTTTTGGGCCAAATAATTTCAAGGCGTCCTTTTTGCCACTGACCCAGCAATACAGGAAGCCTGTTTTGCTGGGTCTTTTTATTATAAGAGATAAATTTTACTGGGCCAAAGACAGTATCAAGATCCGTTTTACCGAGAGCATCCCTGATATTTGTTGGAGTAAGAGTTTTGGACCTGAGCAAGGCATCTTTGATTACATACATAGCGCTATAGGCTTGGGCCGCGTGGTAATCCGGAGCAACTCGATAGCGTTTGATATATTTCTTGAAAAATAACAAGGATTCAATATAAGGAAGAAAAGGGGACCAAAGGGTATAAGTACAAACGTATTCAGATCCTTTCATGGCATTTTTCCGGAATTCAGGTAAGCTGAATGTATAGGTTCCGCCCACGATTAATTTAGGTATCAGTCCGATTTCTCTTGCCTGATTGACTAACAGAACGGCATCGTCCACGCCACTTGAAATCAAATAGAGAAGCTCTGGTCGTTTATCCCGAATGTGTTCCAGGGTAGCCCTGAGGTCTGTCTGACCTGGAGTATAATCGCATTTGATGACTAGTCTAAGGCCGAGTCTGTTGAGTTGTTGAATTATTATATTTGATCTTGAGTGCCCAAACTGTGTGTCCTCATGAATGATGGCAAAGTTTTTTGTTTGAAGCTCTTTTTTGATAAAGGATGCAAATACTTCAAAATAGCCGCTTGCAGGTTGATTAAGCCGAAATATATACTCCTTTCCTCTTTCTGTGATCTTATCCGCGGAACTTGTATTTATTAAAAAAGGCACCTCTTGTTTTTGAGCACAAGCCATTGCCTCCCATGTAACAGAACTGGAATAACCACCACCTAAAATAAGGACATTGTCCTGGGAAATCAATTTCTTTACTGCTGATCGTCCATTAGCAGGGATGCCAGCGGTATCTTCGATGATCAAACTCATATTTTCGCCATAAATACCTCCAGCCTCATTTATTTCTTCTACTGCCATCAAAAAGGCATTTTTTCCCATCTCAGCAAAGCTGGCCAACTTTCCGGTTAGAGGAAGGAGAATTCCTACTTTTACATCGTCGGCCATAAGAGGTCTGATGAACAGCAGGAATAATAAGAAAATGAGAGCAAAGACAGGGTATTTATTAGAGAGATAATTCATGCGTTTTCTCCAGATTCTGGTTACATTTTTCTTTTTTGAATGATAGCATAAGAGATTATTAATCGTAATAAAAAAGAATGGGTGACTTGGTAAATGAATAAAAAACAAATATATAACCTTAACCCTCAAATGCTTTCTCTTGAAAAGATTAATCTAAACATTGGTCCTTATACCATGAGTTTTGACTTTGATTCATGGCCTCTGATGGAATCAATTAAAAGAGTCGGCCTGATTAATTGCCCAATATTAATTAAAGAAGATAAGCCTGTTTTTACAATTATCGCAGGATTTCGTAGAATTCAGGCCCTAAAAGACCTGGATATAACTAGTATTCCATGTTGTATATTACCTGGAAATTGTCTTAACCCACTGGATTGCTTGTTATTAAATCTCTATGAAAATCTTGCTATAAGGGAGTTCAATGATATTGAAAAGGGTATGATTCTATTAAGGCTTTCACAATTTTTTTCAGATAAAGAAATTCTTAAGGATTACATGCCAATGCTTGGTCTGGCCTCCAATGAAAAAGATTTAGAACTATATAAGGCCTTAGTGGACATCCTGGAAAAGGATATAAAGAAAGCCCTGGTCCAAAAAAGGCTTACATTGCAAACAGCAAAGCTGCTTTTGAAACTACACACTGAAGCGCGGCAGGCAATCTGCAAGCTCTTGCTAAAATTAAATTTATCTCTTAACAATCAAAAACAACTTATCGATACCCTTCATGATATATCATTAAATGAAGATATTGCGATATCTGATATAATTGACACTCCGGACATCGCCAGGATCTATTTAGATGTTAATTTAAATGTCCCGCAGAAGGGCAGGGCGGTTTTGGCTTATTTACGATCCAGACGTTATCCAATTCTGACAAAGGCAGAAACAGTCTTTAAAAAAAATATTGCCCGACTTAAATTGCCAAAAGGAAGTACTCTAAGTGCTCCTCAATATTTTGAAGCATCAAATTTCAGGCTTGAAATCCTCTTTGAAGATGGCAATGATCTTACCGAAAAGCTTGCCAGACTATCTGCCCTCAAAGACCTCCGGAACCTTAAATCTCCAATAGAAGGGCTTCTTTAATGTCAAAGGTACCCATCAAAAAAATTCTATTAGAGGATGGAAGTGAGCGATATCCATTATCTTCAAGGATATTCAATAGGTTGCAGGATGTTCCTGTGCAGATGATTGGACCTGAAAAATTGGCGCAGGGATCAGAGAAAGGGCATAAGCTCAGGATGGGCAAAGATATATTGCATCTCCTGGCTTTTCAGGGAGAATTTCTAAAGCCATGTCCAGGAACAAAAGAATATATCTGCTGTGGATATCAGATCTTGAATATTGCGACCAACTGTCCACTTGATTGCAGCTACTGTATCTTACAATCTTATTTCAACCATCCCAATCTAAGGGTTTTTGTCAATCTTGAAGAACAGCTGAAACAAGCCCTAAAAATAACCGATGCCCATCCTGAGGAAATTTTCAGGATTGGCACTGGTGAGTTTACAGATAGCCTGGCCCTTGATCACCTTGTTGGCTGGAGTGAATTACTGCTTCCGGAATTTACCAGACGAAAAAATATTATGCTTGAATTAAAAACCAAGACCAATAATATTAAAAAACTTCTGGATCTTGATATTCGTAAACGGATTGTCGTTTCCTGGACACTTAACAGCCCTTTCATCACCGTCAATGAGGAACATCGGGCTGCCAGTCTCGAAAAGAGGTTAAAAGCTGCCCGTCGTTGTCAGGAGGAAGGGTTTGTTTTGGGTTTCCACTTTGATCCTCTTGTATTTCACAGCAATTGGCAGGAATCTTATCTCAAAACGGTTGACTTGTTAGATAAATATATTGATCCAAAAGGCATTATCTGGATAAGCATGGGTTCCATGAGATTTATGCCTAAACTTAAGGAAATTATAAAGAATCGTCATCCCCGTACAAATGTCCTGAAAGGTGAATTTATTAGAGGACTGGATGGAAAAATGCGGTATTTTAAACCCTTACGGATCCAGCTCTATACTCATTTAAGAAAGATCCTCGAAGAATGGTATCCGGATCTTGGGCTTTATCTATGCATGGAAGCAGATGATGTATGGCAAAAAAGTATGGGGTGGTCACCCCTCGATTCATCGGGACTTAAGGGGTACCTGGATCAAAGGGTTAAAAAAAAAATCGGCTAGTAATCAGGATCTGCTATATTGGGATTCTTGGTACAAATTATATTAAAAAGCATAAGATCAATAAAAGAGGTAGTAATCATGATAATTTTTAAAGACGTGGAAAAGGTACTATTAAAGATAAGGCCATCTCTCCAGGCTGATGGAGGTGATGTGGAGCTGGTAGAAGTAGGTGATGATGGAATTGTTAAAGTAAAACTATTGGGGGCCTGTCATGGTTGTCCCATGTCCCAGATGACGCTTAAAATGGGGATAGAAAAGATATTAAAGGCTCATCTACCGGAGATAAAGGCCGTAGAGTCGATATGAATAACAAAAAAAGGCAGTCCATAATATGAACTGCCTTTTTTTGTTATTATTGGATAAAGGGGCTTTTACTTATTTTTATGACGCATCTTCTTTTTCAGTTTTCGGTGTTTATGTTTTGTCATTTTTTTCCGTCTTTTTTTTACCACACTACCCATTAAAAGCCCTCCTTAGTATATCCATATAATAAAATAAAAGTTCCTAACTTTTGATTAACATGCAAAAACTTAATCTTAAGGCACTTGAGATTGATTGTCAATAGTTGTTAACGTTTTTCTGGTAAATATCATATCCAGTGAACCGTGAAGTTTTCGATTTTCTTGAAGGTAAACAAAAACGCCTTTTTTTCAATAGTCCATCAATATTTATTATCATGCTTTAAAATTTTTGGATTCTTTCTGTTCAGCCTTTCTTTTTCGCTTGATTTTATAGAGATGTTCATCCGCAGTTGACACTAATGATTTGGCACTCATTTCATTGGAATAAATGGCATAGCCCATACTTGCATCCAAAAAGCATTTATTAATGATAGCCTTTTCAATACGACTAGCAATATTTTCAACAATAAATTTGTCTGAATCTATTAAGATAATAGCAAACTCATCACCACCATACCTAAAACCTGAGTCAACTGCCTGACGGATATTATCGTTGATAATATTTCCAACTGTTGTTAGAAGGGTATCTCCTGCCACATGCCCATTTATATCATTATATGCCTTAAAATTATCCAGATCAAAAAGGATTAGAGCAAGGGTGTTCTTCTGGCGTTGGGCACGGATTATTTCTTCCTCTATTTTGGCATAGAAATGTCGCTGGTTATAAAGACCTGTCAACGAATCGGTAATGGACAGCCGGGCAAGTTCCTGCTTGTTGTTCCTCTCTATGATGCCCCTTCTGACTTTGGCCTCAAGTTCTTCTATATTGAAGGGTTTATTGATAAAGTCAGTAGCGCCGGCATTAATAACATCAACATATGAATATTTTTTGGAATAAGCCGTCATAGCTATTGTACAGATATCCATATAGTCGTTACGTATATCCCTTATCAACTCGAGACCATCCATCTCAGGCATTCTAATATCAGTCAATAAGAAAGTATAAGATTTTTTTTCAATTTCTGTTAAGGCTTCTTTGGCAGATCCTACACAATAAACCTTGAAACCCAAGTGCCTTAACATTTCTACAAATAGTTCCCGTACAACCTTGTCATCGTCGACAATAAGTATTAATTCATCACTGTAATCAATCTTGTTTAAATCCATAATACCCTAAACCCCCTGATCTGGATTTTAAGTTATATCATGGCTTCACCCTGAATTGAGTTTAGAAAGCCTTGCTTAACTAGTACATTGACTAATCCTGATAATTTATGATTATCACATGTAAAATTACAGACCTTATTAGTATCAGTACGGCCGCTTAATTGGTCTCCCCGTTTACTTTGACCTGTGATTAGCACTTCAACTATTTTACCTATAAGATTTTTATTCTTTTTGAGTGTAATTGTTTTTTGCAGTTCCTGAAGAATAGCAAGACGTCTGGATTTTTCAATCTTAGAAATTTTATTATTCATTTTATAGGATAAGGTATCTTTTCTGTCTGAATATTGAAAGGAAAAAAGGCCATCAAACTGTGCTTGTTCAATTAGATCAAGGGTCAATTCAAAATCTTCCCGGGTTTCCCCTGGAAAACCAACCATAACATCACTGGTGATAGCAATTTCAGGAACGACTTCTCTTAATTTGGCTAATAAGTCAAGGTAATGTTCTCTGGTGTATCCTCTCCTCATGCGCTTAAGAATGGTATTAGATCCGGCCTGAAAGGGAAGATGAATATGCGGGCAGAGTTTTTCCAATGATCCAAAACAGTCGATTAAATTCTGTGAGAGGTCTTTAGGATGAGAAGTTGTAAAACGAAGACGAAGGAGACCAGGCAAACGATTTAAGTCTTTAAGAATGGAAGAAAAATGCCCTTTTTTTCCATTTTCCCAGGTATAAGAATTGACATTCTGACCTAGCAAAGTAATCTCGCAAACCCCTTCGCGTATTAGATTTTGGGCATTTGACAGGATATCCGTATGTGAACGGCAGATTTCACGGCCTCGTACATAAGGCACTATACAATAGCTGCAAAAATTATTACAACCTTCCATAATAGAAATGAAAGCAGATATTTTTCCTTTATGAAAGCCATTAGTTATTGTGGTTTGA
>DAOWOF010000003.1 GCA_030642205.1 Desulfobacteraceae bacterium
GACAAAAAAGGTGGATTACCTGTTGCGCATTCATATAAAATTATGCCCAGTGCATACAGATCACTACGATAATCCACATTAAACCGGATTCTGCCGGTTTGTTCAGGTGATAGATAAGGCAAGGTTTCTCGCCGGTATTGATTATCCTGAATAAATCGACTGAACTGGCTGTTATCTGACACTCTGATATCATCAATCAGACGAATGCGGATCGGGTTTTCCTGAATCAGGATATTGCTGGGTTTAACAGCTTTGTGAATAAATGCCGCCTTGTGGCGAACTGCCAGACAATCAGTCAATGCAATGCCTATTTCAAGCAAGGTGAGGGTATCGAGCTTTTTGCGTTTTGCCAGCCATTCAGAAAGAATCTGCCCTTTAAAACTGGGGGAAATCAGCAATAGTGCCTCGTCATTATCGGTCTGCAGTTCCGGTATAATCAGGTCTTTGATATTTAACTGTAAAAGATATGCCCTCTGCTGCTCAATATGCTCTTTAATACCCTCTGCAAATTCAGTGCGTATTTTTTTTACAGAAACAGATTCTGTTGTATTTTCATTTTTGGCTAAAAACACTTCTGCTGCCAGGCTTTCACCCAGTTTTTTCTTAATTGTTTCCATGCTTTTTCCAAAGTATTAATTGATTTTTTGTTAGTTCAGAAGGGAGAGCCTAACTCATTAGATAGTACGAGTCTGGAAGACATGTAAGCCTGAGTAGATTCGCAACCTGTCGAGTCTCTTTGTATTGGGGTTAAATTGTGAATCAGATACCTGTCAAGGGAATATTAAGTCAGGGGCCGTTTTCACCTTAAAAGCCATCTGCTTTAATATTTTTCCATCCTCTGTAGTGACATTTACTTTCCATAAACCAGCTTTAGCCTTGGTGTTAAGAGTTATCTTGCTCCAGGTTCTCATTCGGGGATATTTGATTTTCAACGAGACGGCGCAATACTTTTTTCCGTTAAGATAATAAGTGTGATTAATGCTTGTCGGCAATGATTTTGCCCAAATCTCTGTCCAGACAAAAACATATTTGTCCTCTTTAAGGTAAAATATATTTCTAATATCTTTGGGTATTCTATTTTTTATACTGCTGCAAACAGAGCCTTTGGCTATTTGTAATAATGGTTGAACCTTTTCGTTATCATCCTTGACAGGCAGTGAAATATTTTCTCCATTTGGACCCTCGGATACAGATGTTTTTAAATTATTTAAAGACTTATTTTTTGTGGCAAGAAATGTTTCTTTTAATACATTTTCTTTTTTCAATGCCTTTTGTTTGTTGAGTTTGATTTTTGGTATGGTTTTATCTGTCGGAATTTTATTTTGATCATTAGTGATATTATTAGTATGGAAAAAAAAGAATACAATCAAGCTGATAAAAAATAATGTAAGAATGATTTTTTTCCGAGCTCGATTCTTTTGAGTAATTTGATTTCTTTTTCTTATCAGTCTTAGTTTATTTAATAGATCAAGATCTCGTTTCTCAATTTCTTGTTCTTCCATAGATAAAGTCAATCCTTCATCTGTTTGGGGAAAACAACTCTTGCTGTTCTTCCAGCATGTTATTGAGACTTTCAGCCCCTTATTCTATCAAAAGGATTTCTCCTTTTAAAAAAAATTGTTCAAACATACGGTTAAAGCCTGTCCATGATCCCTCGTGCCGATCCTGTGCCATAAAGCGATCAAGACCATTGATTTTGGCATCCAGGTCATCTATCAAATTAATAGCAATTGCTTCCAGAAATTTTGGTTTTTTAGGAGATCCAAATTCATACTGGCCATGATGACTCAGGATTATATGCTTTAAGCGAAGGGCTAAATCAGGGGGAAAATCTTTTATTTTAGCTATTTTGTCATCCAGCATCTGGACTCCGATAACTAAATGTCCAAGCAGCCGGCCTTCATCAGTATAATTGATATTTGTTTTTATCTCCAGCTCACGAACCTTTCCAATATCATGTAAAAAAGCGGCAGTAATCAAGATATCCTTATCCAGTTGAGGATAATGACCTGATACTAGTATCGCAAGCCTGCAAACAGATAAAGAGTGTTCCAGGAGTCCTCCCAGATAACTATGGTGAAAATTTTTGGCAGCGGGCGTCCTCTCAAAGAGAAGCATAAAGTCATGGTCAGACAGGAAACTTTCCGCTAAGGTTTTTAAATGAGGATTCTTGACATCACGGATAATAATTCCGAGATCATTAATCATTTTTTTTGTGTTAGAGGAGGTAGCCTCCATAAATAAACCAGGGTCAATTTCTTTATCAGAGCGCTTTAAGTTAGTAATTGTAATCTGTATTTGTCCCCTGTAAGAACTCGCGTGACCCGTAATAGATATAATATCTCCTTCCTTAAACAGGGCTCCCAGCTCTTTTGCTTTATCCCATACCTTGGCATCAAGTTCACCGGTGCGGTCAGATAGACTGAGGCTGATGAAAGGCTTGCCATTCCTGGTTGTTCCCAGTTGTTTCAGTTTTACCAGATAGTAGTCCTTAACACTGGCTCCTTCAATTATGTCTTTGATCCAAATATGAGTTGTTGTTTTGTTGTTTGTATTTGTTGTCATAAATAAAATAACAGCCAGGGAGATTGTCCAGGGCGGTCTTTGCTCCTTAAAGATAAATAAAAATGGCGAAAGTTATTCGTTTGATATTCCATCTCTGAGCCTGCCTGTGCATTGGACACAAACAGGCTTAGGGATCGCTCAAATGTTAGTCATCAAAGTCCCCTTCAGGCCCTTGATTCACCTCCAGTTTACTGGCTTTTTTAATAATTTCAGCTTCTGTCCACTCAGCAGGATCCAGGATGCGCCCAACTTTGGATCCCAAGTCATATGATCCTGCCTTTAAAATGGCGTCAATAGCCAGAGGCGCGGTATCTTGCGCGTTAAAAACATTTACAAGCAGATCATATATAAAATCTTCAACCGCCTTTGACATCCTTTCCCGCACATCTTGAGGCTGACCCAGGATCTTATTCTCAAAAAGGAGATTTAATTTTTTATAATTGCCCCCCTTTATTCCCTTGGATTCGGCATATTCCACCATCTCTGACCATGTTTCCTTGTTTACTCCTTTGCCTGACATTTTGATAAAGTCCCCATTATTATCAAGCTGGGCATTTCCATATTCGTTTACCTTAACTCCCCAGCTAATCATCTGGAGGGCAGTGGCCACATTTGCCTTGGTGGTGTTGGTGTTTTCCGTGATATCCCTTAACCTCTCAGAATTATTTCCGGAGGTGCCATGCTGCGCGCCAGAGATTCCATATTTGGCCAATGCGTTATGGATTTCCGTAGTCAATGGAACCTGTATCCCCATGTCACTTGCCTCTATTCCATGAGTCGTTCCATTGTTTAAGGCGATCCAATCCGGAAAAATATCATGGGCATTAAGACCCTGGATTAAAAAAGAAGCTTCGTCTTTTGTGGAAAGTCCCTGGGTCCCCTTGATTTCTCCTACTTCAGTTTCATAACCTGCCCACTTTGGAACATAGGGAGCAAGAGCAATATTTGCTAAAAGATTCTTATCATCAGGCAGATGAGAAGCATCAATAGCAATGGAGGTTATCCCCGCATCAAACATGGATGGAATTTCAACCGTTCCTTGTTCCACATCTTTGTCGCTCTTTATGCCATAATGGTCTGCATGGATGGCTACAGGTACTGTTATAGCAAGTTCATTCATTGTCGCGTCAACTTGTCGCGCAAGGTTCCAAAAACTGGGGGCACAATAGGCATTTGCTCCGCCTTCAGATTTGGCAATTTCTATTATGACCGCAGCGTTGGCGCGTTGAGCCGCTTTCAGGATTCCACGAATTACTGCATTGCTGCGGCCATTAGCAGCTATAGTCATTGCCTTGCCTTTTGCAAGCAAAGCCCTGTCAATAACCTTTCCGCTTACTATTAATGCCCTGGAATTGGGGAATAAATTAACAATATTAGGCGGCCGACCAATTTTGAGAGCATTTTTAAACTGATTATCTGCATTAGTATTCTTAGAAGACATAGCGACCCTCCTTTAGAGTTTTTTTAGGTTATTTTTATTTTGATATAATTGTACGCATCTTTACGAGCAGTTTTCGTTTAGATTCTATTTAAGTGGCTTTTATGAATAAAATTTGAGTCAGATATAAAAAGATGGTCATTCGGAAATAAATAACAGGCAATATGGCAAGTACTGATAACATGTCTCATTTATGTGGTTCCACAATAACTTTAATAGATTCATGGTCTAATGGCGAGCTGACCATTTTGAAACCCTTTGGACCATCCTGCATTGCCAAGGTATGAGTTACTGTCTTTAAGACCGGAATGGTCCGGGCCTTGATCATTTTCAGAGCAGTGCTGCAATCGTAAGGCGCTCCGGCATAAGTGCTTGTACATGTAATCTCTGTCCGCCAGAAAAGGTCGTTAATGGTACACGGAATCATGGCTTCTTCGGCAGCTCCTCCAAAAAAAAGGATTGTGCCGCCTCTTTCAACTGCCTTAAAGGCCAAAGGCAAAAAGCCATCGAAACATATAATTACAAGGTCGGCCAACAGGCCTCCATTTGCGTCACGCAGAGCTTCAGTCAGGTTTTCGTTAAAAGGCAGGGATAAATGGGCTCCCATTTTTTTCGCCATTTTCAGTCGAAATTGAATGGTATCCACAGCCACTACCAGGCCTGCTCCCAGGGCGCGGGCAAGACCAATATGAAGCAGACCCGATATGCCGCTCCCTAAAACCAAAACTGTCTGGCCTGGCTTCAAACGGGCCATCCTTTGTCCACGCAAGACACAGGCTAAAGGTTCCATAAAAGTAGCTTGATTAAAGGATACTTCCGGCTGGATATGAAAAAGACCACGATCGACATTAATGGCGGGGACACGGATATATTCGGCAAATCCTCCCGGCTCAAAATGGGTGCCTCTTAAAAGCGTGTCACACATGGTATGATGTCCGTTAAGACAGTAATGGCATGTATTGCAAGGGACATGATGAGTGGCCGCCGCATGATCGCCCACCTGAAATCGGGAAACATTCTTTCCAATCTCAACCACTTCACCTGCCACTTCATGCCCAAGTACCAGTGGAACCTTGTCCCGCCGATACCATTCCATAACATCACTGCCACAGATCCCGCTTGCCATTACTTTTAAAAGAACTTCATCCGGGCCAATCTCGGGGATGGGTAATTCCTCCAGGCGAACATCATTATTGCTATAATACATCAAGGCACGCATTTTTTTATTTGGAGGCATCTATCGAGTTTCCTCATAGACAAATAATCTTAGTTTGATTCGTGTTTTAATGTCTCATAAATGTCTAAAGCCTGCTTTGGTGTGATTTTATCATGAATTATAGAGTTTAATGCTTTCATCATAGCAACTGGATGCGGATTCTGCCAGATATTTCTTCCCAAATTCACCCCAATAGCTCCTTTTTTTATTCCATCGTAGACAAAATCAAAAGCCTCTAACTCTGTCTCACATTTGGGGCCACCCGCGATTACCACCGGCACAGGACAGCCCGTTGTTACCTTTTCAAAGTCTTCATCGCAATAATAGGTCTTGACAATTTTAGCGCCTAACTCGGCAGCGATTCGGCAGGCTAGAGATAAATAGCGTGCGGTTCGTTTCTCTAATTCTTTCCCAACAGCAGTTACAGCCATAACCGGGACACCGCATTCCTCGCATTTGTCTACTAACCGGGCAAGGTGTTCCAGGGAGTCTTTTTCGTATTCACTGCCCACAAAGATTGATATTCCCACCGCCGCGACATTAAGGCGGACAATTTCTTCAATGGAAGTAGTAAGGACTTCGTTAGCAAGATCTTTTCCTATTACACTGGTTCCTCCGGATACCCTGAGAATAATCGGAGTTTTAATATCCGGGCTTACAGCTGCGCGTAAAACTCCTCTGGTAACAAAGAGGCCGTCTGCGAAAGGAATCAGATCTTTTATTGTTTCCCCAGGCCTTTCCAGACAGCGGGTTGGCCCCTGGAAATATCCATGATCAATTGGCAGAAACTGACAATGGCCATCATCTTTGATAAGCCTTGATAAACGATTTCTCATTCCCCAATCAAGATTATCCGCGCCTTTTATTGTTTTTTTCCCTGATTCTTTTTCAAGGGGGGGCAATTCATCCATTTTTCTGGGTTCCAAAAGATTTTGCGCGTCCGGCATGTCATATTCCTCCTGTAATCATAAATAAATCCTAACGTTCATCAAGCTTTAGTTCTTTTGCTATGGCTGTTGCTGTTTCTTTGATAAAATGTTTCATCTCATCACCTTCCAGGGGGTGGCCTTGCTCCGGATATTTTTTTATCTTGGAAGAAGCAATCAATTTAGGAGCATTTTTCAGGTCTTCTCTTGGATGTACCTCAAAATCAGATCCAAAACTATTATTAAAATACATTTCCTGGAAACTGGCAAATTTAATAATATGAGCAGTTGAATTCAATACCCCCACTTCGTCCTGTTTCACATAACCCAATTCGACCGCTTTTTTTAAGCCAGCCATGGATTCCCCCCCCTGGGTACAAGCAATATTGCCATTACGATTAGCAATAATCATGCAATCCATGATCTCTTGCTCTGTTACCTGAATCACAAAGACTTTTTCCTTCCTGGCCTTTTGGTTATATCTGTTTACAAGCTCAATGACCCTTGGCATTGAAACAGGGTTGCCGATCATGGCTGCCTGGGCTACACTTGGACGAACTGTAACCGGGACAAATTTTCTTTTATCAGGAGATTTTTCTTTGTAATAGTGATAGACAGGATCCGCGTGTTCCGATTGGACACCGATTATTTTTGGTAAACTATTGATGATTCCTGCCTCAAAGAATTTTAGGAATCCGCTCATAATAGCAGTAATATTCCCTGCATTGCCGATAGGAACTATAACTGCCTTGTTTTCTACCTGGTAATCAAAATCCTGTGATATCTCAAATGCAAATGATTCCTGCCCCAGGATACGCCAGCTATTTTTTGAGTTCAAAAGTGCGACCTGGTATTTTTCAGCCAGGGATTCTACAACCTTCATGCAATCATCAAAGACACCTGGAATTTCAAGGACCTTCGCTCCACTGCCGAGGGGCTGAGAAAGCTGCTGAGGAGTAACTTTTCCCCGGGGCAGGATTACTGCCGATTTAATAAAATCCCCCAGATAGGACGCATAGAGCGCCGCTGAAGCTGAAGTATCCCCGGTAGAAGCGCAAATAGCCAGGATTTTAGCGCTGTTATTCTTCCTGGCAAGATGATTAATGTAGCTCAAGGCACAGGCCATGCCTCTGTCTTTAAAGGAAGCTGATGGATTCAGGCCATCATTTTTAAAATAAAATTCAATCCCTATCATTTCCTTTAGGCGGCTGTTGCTTTTCACCAGAGGAGTATGACCCTCTCCAAGATAGATGATGTCATCCAGAGGTATGACAGGCGCAATAAATTCATAATAGCGAAAAATACCTTTTAAGGCCTGATGATTTAACATCTTGCGATAATCAAAAAGCATTCGCCAGTGACTGCCGCTTAAAGAAATAAGCTCAGCGTGATTTTTATTATATAAAAGAAATACCGAGCCACAATCAGGACAGGTATAATGGAGTTGATTGGCATCCATCTCCTGCTGGCAACCAAGGCAGCGATAAACCATCTCCCCTTTTGGCTCAGGGATCAAATATGGGCGGATAGCTTTTGGGAATTGTTCAATGTTCACTATTTTAATCCTTAATATATTGATGATGTCGTAAAAAGAATAAATTACAAGGAGTAGCGATAGTTTTTTAATATCAGATCGTACCCTATTTAAATTTCCTGATTTTCATTCAAATACTATCTAACCAGATTGATAAAATTAAGGCAAAGAAAATCCTTGTTTTTGCAACAAAATATCTGAGCCCGCAATTTCGTGTGATCTTTGTCCTGCATGTATTTATTCCCTCAGGGATATAGTTGAGTAAATTTTATATCATTGACCTCAATTGTAGAAAAACGCATAGTTATCCAGCGGGTTTTTCCTTCACGATTTCTTATATCAAATATCAGGAGGAATAGGTATTGTTCTTGACAAAAAAATATTGTAATGTTACACAGAAAAATTTAATTTCATACTCCTTGTTCCATAAATTTGTGAAAAGGAACCCTATTTTTTTAATTACCAGACCGAAAGGAGCCCATCTATATGAGGTATTATGAAACACTTTATCTCCTCAAGCCAAACCTGACAGATGAAGATTACCAAGAGACTGTAAATAAATTCAATAATCTTATCGACCAATACAAAGGCGTACGTATTAAGGTTGATGAATGGGGCAAAAAGACATTAGCCTATGAAGTTGAAAAATTTAGCAAAGGCTTTTATATATTGGTCAACTATTGCGCTGAACCGGAAATAAATGATAAGCTTAACAGAGCATTTAAATTGGACGACAGGGTCCTGAAATATCAAACCATCAAGCTAAGTGATAATGCAAATCTGGAAGAACTCAAGCCCAAAGAAGAGGATGATGAAGGGGCAGAAATAACCGATTCCGAAAATAAAGAGCAAGTAACTTCAAATCAAGAGGCTGACAATGGCATTTAATCAGGGCAGAAATTCGTTTAAAAGGACCTATCATCGAAGGAAAGTATGTAAATTTTGTGCGGACAGCAGTCTTGTAATTGATTATAAGGAGGTCAAAACCCTGCTATATTTTACTACTGAAAGGGGCAAAATTACCCCCTGCAGGATATCAGGGACTTGCGCCAAGCATCAACGCCGATTGGCCCAAGCTATTAAAAGGGCAAGAAAAATGGCCTTATTACCTTATACCAATGTCTAAGAGAAGAAATTACGAAAGGCATGGACAGGTAAGTAATTGAATTTCAAACATTGTGCCTGAGAATAAATTGATATGTCAAATCTGCTGGGCTGTGTATGCTGGGCTATCTTTCTGCTTTTAGCATCCGCATGGACACCTATTTTTGGTCCTTTTTTTAGTTTGCTAACTCCGTTGCCATTTCTATATTATTCGAGCAAATTTGGTCCTTATCAGGCCATGAAACTGGTTATACTCACCGCTCTTATTATTGCAATCATCGCAAATTTGTTAGGGCAATTACGAATCATTCTTGTTCTTCTGGAGTTCAGTGCCCTGGGCCTTGTTCTGGCAGAATTTTTCCGGCGAAATATTAGCTTTGGACACACTATTTTAGTGTCTACTATATTTATGCTGCTGGTAGGTATGGGGGCTCTTTTTTTTGTTGGGCTTAACAGGGATATGAGTATTTCAGAGATGTTAATTCATTATTTTGATAATCATATTCAAGCTACCTTTAAGACTTACCAGGAGATTGGGATCAATAATGAAAGTGAATTGCAATTAGAATCCTTTAAAAAGAATTTTATAAGTATTATCTCAAAAATTTATCCTTCACTGATTATTATTGGAACAGGTTTTACTGTTTGGTTCAATATTGTTATTGCTAAGCCCTTTTTTGGATTAAGGAATCTGGATTATCCGGATTTTGGGCCTTTAGATCGTTGGAAAGCCCAGGATACACTGGTTTGGGGGGTTATTGCCTCTGGTGTTGTTTTATTTTTATCATCAGGATATTTTAGCTTTATAGCTATCAATGCCTTGATAGTAATGATGGTTATATATCTATTTCATGGGATATCTATTGTTTTATTTTATCTGAATAAATACCATATACCATCATGGGTTAGAATTGGAGTTTATTTGTTAATTATCATTCAACACTTCTTTTTAGCAATTTTAGCCCTTATGGGGCTCTTTGACCAGTGGATGGATTTCAGGAAAATACATAAAAAAACAGATAGCTGATTTTGAAATGTTTAGAATCAATTTCAAAAATATGCAATTTTGGCCAGGATCAAGGTATTGTGCCATTGATGTTCAGAGCCAGCAAAGAAAAGCGTCATTTGGGCCTTTTGAGATATAATAAGGCATAATATTAAAAGAATTTAAAAAACCCTCTTAATGGGAGGAACTGTAATATGGAAATTATTTTATCTAAGGATGTTGACGAGCTTGGATTCGAAGGGGATATTGTTGATGTTGCCAAAGGCTATGCCAGAAATTACTTAATCCCCAAAGGATTTGCTCTTTTATTAAACAAACAGAACCTTAAATTGATAGAATCAAAAAGGAAAAAGATTGAACTCAGAAAAATAACTATCAAAGAGGATGCAGAAAAGCTCCAAAAAGAATTTGGTGAAGTGGAGATAAAATTTATTCATAAAGCAGGGGGGGAAGGAAAGCTCTATGGATCAGTTACCAGTATGGAAATTGCTTCTCAGCTTGCAGATAAAGGGTTTGTGATTGAAAAAAGAAAAATTATCATGGAAAAGCCGATCAAGACTACAGGCGAATTCAAGGTCTCAATAAAACTCCATCCAGAAATTCTTGCTTCAATAAAGGTTATTGTAGTCCCAGAAGAAGAAATTGATTAAAAATTAAAATGATTTTAAGATAATATCTGGAGTAAAGCTGTAAATTAATAAAAAATGGATCGCCTGAAAGAGATAATAAGCCCCAATAATATTAATGTTCCACCCCATAATATAGAAGCCGAGAAAGCTATTTTAGGGGGCATTTTGATTAATAACGATGCTATTAATCAGACAATGGACATTCTTTCCCCTGATGATTTTTACAAAGAAAGCCATTCGCATCTGTTTGAGGGGATGATTATGCTATATAACGAGAATGAGCCAATTGACTTGATTACTGTTACACAGATACTTGCTACGAAGAACACCCTGGATAAAAGTGGGGGCAATGATTATATTATTTCTTTAATAGAGTCGGTTACTACATCAGCCGGAATTATTTTCCATGCAAAAATAGTGAAGGATCTTTCCATAAGAAGAAGACTGATAAACAAGTGTGCTGTTATTTCAGAATCATGTTTTCAGAATATGGGAAACACAGAGTTGCTCCTGGAACAGGCTGAACAGTCAATTTACGATCTTGCTGAAGACCAAATAAACCAAGGTTTTGAAAGCCTGAACAATGTAATTGTTTCAAGTTTCAAGAAACTTGAGAGCATCTCTGATGCTGATGGAGATGTTACAGGCGTTCCAACTGGTTTTAAAGATTTTGACCGATTAACAGCCGGTATGCAGCCATCTGATCTAATAATTATTGCTGGGCGACCCAGTATGGGCAAAACTGCTTTTGCCTTAAATATTACTTATAATGCGGCAAAAAAGATGCAGAAGGGGGTTGCTGTTTTTTCTTTGGAAATGTCCATGCAGCAATTAGGCATCAGATTGCTGGGCGCTAATTCCGGCATAGATGCCACTAGACTGAGGACAGGGCGTTTGGGCAACAACGACTGGGGAAGGTTAAGCGCCTCTGCAAGCGAATTGTCTGAATTGCCCATCTTTATTGACGATAGTTCGGGACTTAGCGTTCTTGAAATGAAGGCCAAATGCAGAAGACTGAAAAAAAGCAATGACCTTGCATTAATCGTTATTGATTATATGCAATTGATTCAAAGTCGATATTCAGTTGAATCCAGACAGCTTGAGATGTCAGAAATTTCACGAATGTTAAAGGCTTTGGCCAAAGATCTTGATGTGCCTGTGATAGCCCTTTCCCAATTAAACCGAAAAGTAGAGGATCGTCCCAATAATAAACCTCAACTATCAGACCTGAGAGAAAGCGGCGCTATAGAGCAGGATGCAGATGTAATTGTCTTTATTTATAAAGATAAATCTTCTATTATATCAGGAGATGTTGCCTATGAAAATATAATCAACATAGATATAGCCAAACAGAGGAACGGTCCAACTGGTACATTTAAGTTGACATTTCAAAAAGAGATCACACGTTTTAGGGATTATATAGAAGCAATTCCTTCCATGTAGCCAGGCTTTAATTTAAAGCGGGTTATTCTTAAAATTACCAACCATATTTAGCTATTGCCAAAACCTGAATTTACACTGCTTTAATTATATAAGGGGTAAAACATCGAAAAGGTTTATGGAAAAATTAGCGGACTTAAGGCCAGCCAATTAAAAAGACTTCGAAAATTATACCTGCGCACAATATCACCCAATGAGATTATTTCTAATGAACTTGCACGTCAGATAGTTTCTATATCCTATGAAATCAAAAGACAAATTGCTCTTACCATAACTCGCAAAGGCAAAATAGCACATGTAATTGTGGGAGATAATAAACAGATTCTGATCCCTGACCTAAGTTCATATCGTTCAGGGAACAGCCGCTTAAAAGGTCTGCGTTGTATCCATACCCATCTTAATCATGAATCACTTTCTGAAGAAGATCTAAGTGATCTAATCTTGCTTAGCCTCGATCTGATAATGAGTATTGAAGTTAAAAAGGATGGTATTCCAGGTGTCCTGTATTATGCTAATATCCTGCCAAATAATAAGGCCGGTAAAGGGTGGGTAATCAATAAAGTCCCGGATACAGGATATTTAAAGGTTGATTTTTTGGCAATGATTCAGGCCATGGAAGATGAACTGTCCAAGGCTAATATGGGCCTTGCGATAAAAAAAACTGAGCTGGCGATCCTGGTTGGAGTAACCACAGGTCCTCGATGGAAAGAGGAGGAACGGCTGGTTGAACTTGAGAAACTGGCTATCTCTGATAATATTGAAGTCATTGGAAGAATAGTACAGCGGGTTAAAAAAGTGGATAACCGTTATATGATCCATAAAGGTAAATTACGGGAATTGGTCATCAAATGCCTGCAAACCGGATCTAATATTCTGATATTCAATAATGAATTGACCCCTACTCAGATAAAAAGCCTTTGTGAATTTACTGAGTTAAAGATTATTGACCGTAGTCAACTGATTCTTGATATATTTGCCATGCGGGCCATAACCAGAGAGGGTAAAATTCAGGTAGAATTAGCCCAACTCAAATATTTGTTGCCCAGGTTGGCTACTAAAAATACCTCTATGTCCAGGCTCACTGGAGGAATTGGCGGCAGAGGGCCTGGGGAAACAAAACTGGAAATTAATAGACGCCGGGTGCGTGATAGAATTACCAGGCTTAACCGGGAGCTAAACCAAATCAAGGTTCAGAGACATGACCGTAGACGGCTAAGACGACAGAGACAATTACCTGTTATTTCCATAATAGGTTACACAAATGCAGGGAAATCAACCCTGTTAAATACTCTTACCAATAGTAAGACAGGGGTTAAAGATCGTTTTTTTGAGACACTGGATCCTAGTAGCAGACGACTTCGTTTTCCAAGGGAAAGAGAAGTTATTATTACAGATACAGTCGGCTTTATCAGGGATCTTCCTCAAGGTTTGATGGATGCATTTGCAGCAACTCTGGAAGAATTAAATGATGCTGATCTCCTGTTGCATATTGTTGATGCCAGCAATCCACACATGGAAGAACAGATAGGTATAGTAGAAGATATTTTAATTAAGCTTGATTTGAATAGAACTCCAACTCTTTTGGTATTAAACAAGATCGATCGTTTAGATCCTGCAGAGGCCGATATCCTGGCCGAGAAGATGGACGGGGTTGGTATTTCAGCCTTAGACCCTGCAAGTTTAGAGAAATTAATGATAAGGATAGAAGCCTTTATCTGGCCCAATTTTCTTATTAAAAAAAGAGAAGGACTCATAAAGAGTCCCTTTTTTAACAGTTAAGGGGCGAGTAAGCCAAAGGCCTGGGATGGAGGGTTGAACCATCTAAATGACGGTGATGACTTTTTATCTGGTTACCGAAATTGGATAGTAAAAAAGTGTAGATTAACCTAAGTCAGGTTAATGGCGCGCCCGGAGGGATTCGAACCCCCGGCCTGCGGATTAGAAGTCCGCTGCTCTATCCAGCTGAGCTACAGGCGCATAGAGAATTACGAGTATAATAAAGTCTTCCTTTGACCTCTTCAAGTAATCTTTATCCGATCCTCAATCTGAGCGCCAAATGCAACTCTAATCTGATTAAACCATGAAAAACTTACCTGACAGGTCGTAAAGAAAGAACCTGCTAAATGTACAGCTTCAAAGTTTAATCAGATCAGTGTCATGTGTCTGAAATCAGCATCCTTGAAATAACTGAATAGATATAAAAATAATACCATTGTTTAGGCATTCATACAACCATGATTTACATTATTTGAAATCGCTTTAAGGTGAATAGCGTTGGTATTCATTAGATCATCATAGCCGCTAAGAGCTTCTTCCAGGAGATCGTTTGTATTCTGTTCCAGCTGATTCATTATCTGTGCCAGTATAGTAAGGTGCATTAGTCTTTTCTTGGCTTTTTCCTGATTTGGTAAATTGAGAGAAGGGTCACCGAGAACCTGGTTAATACGCTTAAGGAGCGTAAAATCAATTTTATCCGTATCAGTATAAATAATATCTGTCCACTCTTGTTTTAAGGATTCAGAAATATTATCATAACTTGCCAAAATATCAGGATCTTCCCCCAGATAAATGGATTTTTTCAATTGTTCAAGGCCCTGATAAATTTCTTCCTTTTGCTTCACGTTCAGTGATCTATCGAAAATTAAAGATTCCCATCTGTTCTCTATCTGCATTCTGATCCAATTTTTAGCCCGTTTAGGTGGAAGGTAGAGGCCTAAGAACATCTTTTGTTTGCGCAACAGATCTTTGGCCGATTGATCAGAAGGAGGGGCAATTGTGCTAAGTATTTCATTTAAGGTATCAATAGCATCATGTCTCACTTCTTTCTGGCCAGATCGCTCAAGAAGAAGATCCTCCCATTGTTTCCGCAGCTCTAAAAGTTCTAGTTTTATCATAGAAAAAACAATACCTGATTTACTAATGGCATTTCGTAGTGTATCAGCCAGGATATTATAAGAATGCAGTCTATCTTTGGCCAAGCGCTGTGTTTCCTCTATGGATTGGTATCTTAGATGTAAAGAAAATAATTCTGTGCTCAGGGCATTGGAGAGATTTTTGATTATCCTTATATCAGAACTGCCAATTTTGATAGTATTTGGTAAAAAATGAATCTTAATGATGGCAACAGTCACATAGTCCCTTCCATTACAGATAGTTTCATCCAAGGAATTTTTAGGATATTTGAGCGTCTTTCCATTATTGATAAAGAGTTCTTCCTTGCGCAATAATACCGGTTGCATATGGTAGCAATCTTCAAGACCCTGCCTGCAATTAGGTCCCCCTTGAATGTTATCTTTGGAGCATCCCTCGCTTGTCCAACTCATTTGTTTTTCTACGCACCAGCTAATGGCCTCATAATCAGGTTTTTTTGCATTGCTATATTCTATCCAAGGCTTGCCTGGAGGCCTGAAATCTGGTTGCTCAGGCAATTTCCAATTAATATATTTCCGATCTTTATCTATAATTCCGGAAGTAATGCGGCTGGCATATAGGTCTGGGGGATTACCAATACGGAAGACTGTTCCTCGGTATGCATTAGGAAGACAAAATAAAGTGGTCTCAATAATCTCCTTGCATGCCTTTTCCAATAATATTTCATCAATCTTAATTATCAAAACTTTGCTTCCTCTATAATATGATTTATAGCCCTTAAATTAGGTATCTGAGACCTTTTTGAAAACGCCCCATTTTGTCCAATTTCAGGCGCCAGTCTCAAGTGTTAAGATTATATTATATTCCTTTATATTATTGCTTGGTGATAGTCCATATTTATTAGGGTTTTGTCAATAATAATATTTTAGTGAAAAAATGAAGTAACTGCTCATGATAATTAAATTTCTTTTAATTACGGAAGGTTATGGTCTTTACGAAAAGAGCAGCCTCTGACATTCACTAAACCTTCCAACGAACTTAATTTTCAGGTTCGTTGTTCATAGGATGCCGCTTGCGGCATAAATCAGCTTTTTACGAATACATCAATTTCAGATAATTTTATTACCCTTATTTTTAATTAGATTTACAAGGGCAGATATGATTTTACTTGCACTTCCCTGCAAGAATAGATCGCTTATCCCATCGCTTAAATGGGTCCGTTCCATATTAATCTCAATTATTTTTGCATTATTTCGTTTAGCGATGTCTGGAATAAGATTGGCAGGTGATACAAGGGCAGATGTACCCACGACCATTAAGCACTGAGCTGAAGAAGCTAATTCAAGAGACCGATTCATGGCTAATGCCGGAATCATTTCCCCAAAAAAAACAACATCTGGCTTTAAAACTTGCTGACACTCACAAACTGGAGGAAAAGAACCTCGTTTTTCTTCTGCAGAATAGCTTTTACCACACCAGAGGCAAGAGAGGGTGCGGGAATTGCCATGGTATTCAATGACATGACTGGATCCTCCGGCCTGATGAAGATTATCCACATTCTGTGTAATAATGCATTCCAGAAAGCCCATTTTTTCTAAGTCACCCATTCCTATATGGGCTGCATTTGGTTTGGCACCCGATACAATTTTGTCCATTGCATGAAGCATTTCCCATACTTTTAATGGGTCGGCCTTAAAGGCGCTGATAGTAGCAAATTCAGATGGATTATATTTTGACCATAGGCCTCCACTGCTCCTGAAATCAGGAATACCGGATTCAGTAGATACGCCTGCTCCTGTCAGGGCTATAGTCATTTTTGAATTAGAGACTATATTAGCAGCCTGCTTCAGTAATTCATCCATAATGGTAGTCCCTCTAATATAGTCTCTGGAAAATTATCAGATCAATGGTCATGGCTTTATTTTGAAAACCCATTTGATTCTTTTTACCTTTAACAAGATGCTTGTTGAACAGCACTTTGCCGGTCATCGAGTGATAGCTGGTGATTGCAGGTATATTTCCAAAAGCAAGAAAAAGGCTCCTCATCTATCCTGACGATGAAGTGATGGGATATTTAGCCATAGTTAGTGTCTGAAGGGAAACTATAATTTTTTCGAAGTCTGCACTTATCTGTCAAGGACAAAGACAAAAATTTTAACCGCAGGAATACATTTAGGTATTTTGAGGGTTGAAATTTTTATCTGACGCATAGACTGGATAGATAAATGCAGAGTTCGAAAAGACAGTTTTCATTCGGGCACTATAGATATCCCCATTTGAACTGATACTCTTTTTACCTATATATTATTAGAGATGGTATCAAGTCATGTGAGGAGGACTATAGTTAATAGTAGATCCATTTCAGCTTGAGTTTCTGTTTCTGGAGAATTACAGTTAAATTGGTTCAAAAATAATCTTTCTTTCACTGTTGCTATATAGTTTTATCTTGGCAGTTATAGTTTTTTGTTCACCAAAGATGCTCATTAATTTTGCTTCATTACCATCAAGCTCTACCTGATCAACATTTTCCATAACCATTTCTTCAATACCATCTTTCATTATAAATGCATGTGCTTCACACATTTTTTTCTCCTTTTACATTCTGCTTATTAAAAAATGAGCATCTTACGGACAACTCCTGATTTATTCTTTAGGGATGGAGAAAAAAACCATAGTCATCTGATGGATTGATCAATCAAGAGCTGCAAGTGCCTTCTGAAGACAGTCGGTGCTTTTTTTGGTCAAGACCATCATATCTCGTATTTGTTTCGCGCTATCATTCTTTCCGGAATCTTCAAGCTGTTTAGCAAAAGCTTCATACTCCTCGTAGTGATGTTTATCATGGGAAATCCAATGTTCTATTCTAATCTTCGCTTTTTCAAGAGCATCCATCTTAAAAATCTCCATGCAGTTCTAAGTCTATATTTAATCTAATATAGTATTGACTAGTAAAAAGTCCATCTACAGACTAGTGGCAGGTAAAACCCCTGGGATAAGGTGGAACCATTTGAAATGAATTCAAATAGAGTATCAATAATAGTTTTCCAAAAAGACTGGTCAGGTTATAATATTCCATGTAATGACAAAATTTTTGTAATATAATAAAAGGATGTTTAAGATACCATCAATGGCAATCGTACCAAAAATTTTGCGCCTTCACCCTCTTCACTGTCCAGAATCATTTCACCACCCATATCCTCTACCAATACTAAAGCACCGGCCAAGCCTAAACCATGGCCTCGAACATTACAAAACTCGCTTGAATTAACCTGGAAGTAACAATCAAAAATCTTTTTATGATACATAGAAGGAATTCCCTTCCCATCATCTTTGACCTCAATAGTTAAACAATCATCTTCTTTACTAACCACTAATTCAATGGTTTTCTTGCGATATTTCAAGGCATTGCTTAAAAGATTCCTGAGTATTTGTTTTATCTTTTTTTCATCCTGCAATATTTTTTGATGCCACAGCTTTTCATTTATAGACAAACAAATGCCTTTCTCATTCAGGGCCTCATTCAATTTTTTGAGGGTACTGCATTTTCTTAAATTTTGTGAGGTATTATAATCAGTAAGATCAAATAGCTCAACCAAGGACTGTTCAATTAAATTAGATAAGGCAAAATGCTTTAAACATACTTTTTTTTCCCTTGATCTACCCAATTCGAGTGTATCATCTACCAACATCTGCGTGATTTTGGCGTTCCTTAAAATTCTTTTTAGTACTTTTGTCTGCTTTTCCGTAACCGAACCAAATTTATCAGGCCGGTTAAGCAATGAATTGGCCCCTGCCTCAATTACTGCTAAAGGGCTTTTCAGGTCATGAACCAGAAGATCTAGTTTAATTCTTCTTCGCTGCATCTCTGATCCCTTTCTCATATTTAGGTTTAAGATATTAAAGGCCAGTTTAATAAGATTTAATATCAAGAATTGGATAAAAAGATTGAGACGTATAATGATTGAATTAAATGTGACAAGCTCATTTAAAGGTATAAACAAAGAATAGAATCCAGCCTGATAAGAATAAAAAAATATATACCCAATCCTCTTTTCCAGACCAAGGCGATCTTGCATTATAATAGTGAGCTTACAAAAAAGTCATTAGTCATTAATATTCTCGACAAGTAAACTGACTTTACTTCATTAGTATAATAATTATAGCAAATTTTATATAAAAGATCAATCTTTAAAGGTTTCAAAAGCAGAAAAAAGCTTTATAGATTTTCCCTTCTTAAAGATAATAGTTTTGCAAAAGCATGATGCAGCAATAGCTGGCGTTGCGTCATGTATCAAAAAATTAAAGTATAAGCTAAATGTGAATGGTGCCTATAACAATAAAATGTGAAGCTTGACCTTATTTACATGCTTTGTTGTGCCTGTCAGGGCATGGTGTTATGAAGAGAAAACAATTCCTCCATAGCCGACAAAACTACTATCGGGCCTGATGTCATAACTAGTAAGATAAGAAAGTAAAGCAGCCTTTTTGGCTCCTAAAATCTTGGATGCAATAATAGCGGCTCCTGCGGCACCTGAACAACAAGCATTTTGGTTTTTTAAGGCTTCATCAATTACGGCTTGCCCATTCATCTCCAATATCAGATTTATAATCTGTTTGTCATTAATGTTTTTTACCCAGTCAACTGCTTTCTGACCCTCTCCATGTGGTAGATACCCATAATTATGTCCGTAATGGGTGAGGTCTGTAGAACCTAGAACGATAGTTTCTCTTTGCAGGCTGATTGCTATTTCAGCAGCCCTTTTGGCTATTTTTAGCGATTCATGCCTGGGAGGTAGTCCAAAGGGAACAATTTTTATACCTGGTGAAAAATATTTCAAGAATGGAAGCTGTAATTCTATAGTATTATCTTGTTCATAATTAGAGGGTGATTCAATGATAAATTGAAATTCATCAGCGATCTTTGTGGCAATCTCCCTGTCAATTTCCAGATTTCCCAAGGGAGTCTCCCATTGTCCCTGGGTCATTATATAATTATTGCTGGAAGGCCCTAAGTGACGGCCAAAAATGAGACAGGTGTCAGCATTATTTTTAAGACAATGAATCACTTCACAGGCTATTTTGCCAGAATAATACCATCCCGCATGTGGTACGATTCCTCCCAATAGATTTTTTTTATCTTTTGGACATGGAGGAATATTTGTCAAATAATCCTTTATTATGTGATTACATTCCAAACCGCCACCAGGATACCAGGAGCCAGCATAATCAGCTTTTCTTAAATCCATAAAAGGCCTCCTCATATATAGAATATATTATTTATTCCCAAGAATAACTTGGGCCATTTTTCATGGCTGTAATCATGTTTTTTTATCTTATTTTGAAATAAATTATAGGTAATACTTGTAATTTTCTCTTGTATGCTTATAAATTATACTTATACATTTGCGATGAATATAGAAGTTCTATCAATTTATAAAATGAATGTTTGAACGAGCCCTTAGTCAGAAGATGAGTTTTACCTTCTGGATTTAGACCCATTCCAAATAAAAATATTTTTAACAAGATAAAAATGATGGAAAAATTATTGAGGCAAGGGACATCAGAAGTTAAAGAAATTTCCATAAGGATAGCTGATGATTCAGGAGCATTAATAACCACCATGTATTTTCCTTCTGATGAGCTTACTGGATATGTGGCTTAAAAAATCATTTGTGGCAAAGGATATCGCTGTTTTTCTCCGATAGTATCAAAGCCGGTTGTCATTGTTTATATTGGAACCAATGTAGGAGTCTCAACGGTTTATTTAAAACAAAATATCCAGATTCCACAATTTTTGCCTTTGAACCATTATTTTTTATATTTTTCCATACCTTCAACGCAATGTAAATCATTTTAGTAATTATCCTTTTTTGAGAATATATGTCCTTAAATATTGCTAATTTAATTATTCAGATACCAGTCTTATTATTTGCACTCACAATTCACGAATACGCTCATGGCCGTGCAGCTTTGTGGCAGGGAGACACGACTGCCCAGCGAATGGGCAGGCTGACCCTTAATCCCCTGCCGCACATTGACATCATCGGAGCTATCTTTCTATTGCTTTTTCACTTTGGCTGGGCCAAACCGGTTCCGGTAAACCCTGGTAATTTTAAAAATGTAAAACAGGGTATCATAATAATGGCATTAATGGGCCCTCTAGCCAATATTTTCACGGCTTTTATAGCCGGTAGTTGCATTAGATTCCTGCCCATTCCGTGGGAGGTTTGTCAGTTGATTTTATTATATTCATTATACATTAATCTGGGGCTTGGCTTATTTAATCTATTGCCGCTTCCACCCCTGGACGGCTCCCATATTCTGGAAAATATGCTCTCGCCTTCTTCTGCGGAAAAATATAGGACTATTGGCCGCTATGGGCCTTTCATCCTTTTGGGCATTATGATTCTGGACAGTTATGCTCATACTGGCATCTTAAGCAGTATCTTGACTGGCCCAATACATCTTTTGGCACATTTTTTTGCAGGGATTTAATATGATGCCCATGTAATCAAAATTTGACATAAAAATATTATTTTTTTATTATTAAAATCATAGATAGAACTAATTTGCCACAAACTAAAGCTGCTGAATAGCTTTTTTGAACTAGCCTCTACGAGTAATACATTATGGCAAAAATAGATCAAATTTTGGCAAAGGCCGCTGAAATCGGCGCCTCTGATGTTCATATATCTGTTAATAATCCTCCTATGTTTCGCTATCTTGGCGACTTGAAAAAATTTAAGACTCAGGCATTTTCTGCTGATATCACAAAATCTCTTCTCTACGAAATCCTTACACCCAAGATGCAAAAGCAATTCGAATCCAATATGCAACTTGACTTTTGCTATGAAATTAAAGGAGTTGCAAGGTTTCGGACTAATATCTTTTGTCAGAGACAGGGTATTGATGGCAGTTTTAGAATCGTTCCTTTAAAGATACCAAGGCTTAATGATCTTGGTTTGCCAGCAGTAACCACCAAGATCCTGGAGCAACATCAGGGGATAATTTTATTGACGGGCTCTACAGGTCATGGCAAATCAACCACTCTTGCCGCCATGATTGATTACCTCAATGAACATCGGCCTCATCATATCCTGACTGTAGAAGACCCTATTGAATTTGTTCATCTTACAGATAAAAAGGGCGTAGTCAACCAGAGGGAAATAGGAAATAATACGCTATCTTTTTCAAATGCGCTAAAGGGAGCCTTAAGAGAAGATCCGGACATAATAGTTATCGGCGAGCTACGTGATCCGGAGACGATTTCTCTTGCCTTGACAGCGGCAGAAACAGGGCACCTGGTTATTGGGACCATGTCCACATCCAATTCTCAAAAGACAATTGATCGGATCATTGATTCATTTCCTCCTGAACAACAAAATCAGGTGCGAACTATGCTGGCTGATTCCATTCAGGCCATTATCACCCAGCGCCTAATTAAAAACAAAGATGGGACCCGTCGTTCCCTGGCTACTGAGGTATTGATAGGAACTATGCCCATTGCGACTCTTATTCGTGAGGATAAAACATTTCAGATCCCCTCCATGATGCAAACAGGGCAAAAACATGGGATGAAATCACTGGATGAAAGCATCATGGACTTGCTTAATAAAGGACAGATTTCTCATGAAGCAGCCCTTATAAATGCCATAAACAAAAAGTATTTTCAATCGACTGGTTGAATTAAGGACTCAACAAAAACCACATAAGGAGGCATAATGTGGCTCAGATAAATGAGCTTTTTAAAACAATGAAAGATGCAGGAGCAAGTGACCTGCATCTTTCTGCTGGCTTTCCTCCAATCCTTCGTTTAAAAGGAAATATGAGCAGACTGGATCTGCCTGTACTTACCAATGATGGTCTAACCTCAATGCTCTATGAGATCCTCTCTCCGGATCAGCGACAGTATCTGGAAAAAAATCGGGATCTGGATACTGCATATGAACTACAGGGTGTAGCTCGCTTTCGTTGTAATTTCTTATATCAGCACAGAGGCATTAGCGCTGTTTTTCGAATTATTCCCACTGATATTCTGACCATTGAAGACCTTAAGCTTCCAAAGGTCTTGTATCGCATTGCAGATCTGCGTCAGGGTTTGGTTGTGGTCACAGGACCTACCGGCAGTGGAAAATCAACAACCCTGGCAGCTATCATTGATCACATCAACAAAACCCGGGAAGCCCATATCCTTACAGTGGAAGATCCTATAGAGTTTGTGCATCCCAATATTAAATGCCTTATAACCCAAAGAGAGGTTGGCACGCATACTCACAGCTTTGCCGACTCCTTAAAAGTCGCGACCAGGGAAGATCCTGATATTATTCTGGTAGGTGAAATGCGAGATCTGGAGACGATTTCCCTGGCCCTGACATGCGCGGCGCTGGGAATCCTGGTCTTTGGGACACTACATACCAACAACGCGGCCAAAACCATAGACAGGATTATCGACGCATTTCCTTCTGATCAACAAAATCAGGTTCGATCAATGCTGGGAGACTCTGTGAAGGCCATTATTGCTCAACAACTCCTTCGCACCAAGGATGATCAGGGTCGTTGTGCGGCAAACGAAATTCTACTTGGCTCACCAGCTCTGGCCAATATGATTCGAGAAGGGAAAGCAAACCAAATTCCTTCCCTGATTCAAGGTGGGCTTAAGGAAGGTATGCAAACCATGGATGCCGCATTAAAGCAATTGATCAATGAAAATAGAATAACCAGAAAAGCTGCTTATGAAAAAGCTAGTGATAAAACTCTCTTTGATAATAAAGATATGACAGGCCTGTAAAAAGCTCTGAATTTCAATTTATACCTCAGAAGGTTATCCTGGTTTTTTCGGTGAACAATGAGCTCAAGAGTTAGGCTCTGTCACTTCGTGACAGGCCCTAAGGCGGAATGGCTCTCTTTCCCAGTTACTAAGTCTGAAAACCATTGTTTCAACCTATGGATTCTAATATATTATGTTTCATCAAATTACCCATAAAAAAATAAGTGGTAAATCGGCCTCCAGGCTTGATTATCACTTGGCCAGGCGGAGAATGGTTGAAGGCCAATTAATATCGAGAGGGATTAAAGATCCAAGGGTCTTGGAAGCGATGGGCAAGGTTCCAAGGGATCTCTTTGTGGAAGAATCTCTTGTGGGGGAGGCCTATAATGACCATCCTTTGCCGATTGGATATGGACAAACCATTTCCCAGCCGTATATTGTAGCTCTTATGACAGAGTCACTTAAACTGACAGGAAACGAGCACATCCTTGAAATAGGAACTGGCAGCGGTTATCAGACTGCGATCCTGGCGGAGCTTTGCAGCAAAGTCTATACTGTAGAAAGAATAGAACCATTATTAACCAGGGCAAGAAATTTATTGACCAGGTTAGGCTATAAAAATATATTATTTAAGGCATCTGACGGTACGATGGGCTGGAAAAAAGGGATGCCATTTGATGTAATTATGGTTACAGCAGGAGCACCCAAAATACCCCAACCACTCCTTGAACAGCTGGCCGAGGGGGGGCGTCTCATTATTCCCGTAGGGAATAAAACCACCCAGGAACTTATCCAAATTGAAAAACGGCAAAAAAAATATATAAGCAATAAGCTCGGAGGTTGTCGTTTTGTTGATTTGTTTGGCGTTCACGGCTGGAAAGAATGAGATAAGGGACGGGGGGGCCAGCCCTCCATCTCAGAGTAAGGAGTCTCGGAGCGGCTTTTTACTCTGAGATCAATCTTTAAGAAGGGAAGGTCTCAAATAACTTAATAAATTCAGCCTTAACATCTTTAGGCACAGAGTCAAGCTGGTTTTCGGAGAGAATCATATATTTGCCATAACCTTTAGCAAGAATATTATTTTGAGGGTCAAATATTTCACTTTTTGCCTTTATTATCTTTTCCTGAGAAGAATCCATGATCTGGCCTTTAACGATCAATGGCATTCCAGTTGAGACTGGCCTCACAAATTTTACTTCCATATTTGTTGTCACAGCAAAAGTTTTTCTGAAATAGGCAATTGTCCATGCCATAACTTCATCAAGGAGACCGGAAATAATTCCTCCATGGGCCATATTTTGCCATCCCACGTAATTTTGACTTAATGTAATTTCTGAGCAAACATTATCGCCTTCGCAATAAAAATCGAGATTTAATCCAATGGGGTTGTCTGTCCCACAATAAAAGCAAGGTTGGCGCTGAAGCTTTTCAATTTTAACCCTGTTTGTTTTTGACATGCCATCTCCTTTAATAAACATTTTTGCAAAATCTTGCCCGTGCTATCAATCGTTTGATAATAGTAATCGGTGTTGGCTATGTAGTGCCCGAACAAAAACCAGGATTTTTTCAAGATCAAGGAATGCAAAAATTTTAACCGCAGGAATACATTAAGTATTTTAAGGACTAAAATTTGAGACTGGCGCATAAATTGAGAAAATTAGGAGTTGTCCTGCAATAAGTTGGACAATTTCTTAGCAATTTTCGTTCAGGCTCTATGTATTTATTATAAGCTTTTGGGATTATTTTTTAGTATTTGATAGCTAAAAGGAAAAGCAAGAAAGATCTATTTTTTAAAAAGCGCATCCAAGGCCTTTTTAGCATTCATGGTTTTATTCATATGGGTATTCTTTGTTCCTCTAAGGACGAAGTATTCACAGAAATTGGTCCTTTCCTTATCAGCGATCCTTTCTGCTATAACCTCACGACAATCATTATAAGCATGTTTATCATAAAACTTGCATTGCTTGCAGCATCTTAAATTCATATGGCAATAGGGGCATCCATCATTTCTTCCTACTATTCCCTTGACATCGATTCTATTATTACAGAATGCACAATACATAAATTATATTCCTTTTACCTAAGGTTAATTTGTAATATGTTGAGGCTGTTTCATATTACCGGAGGGTCCTATAACATTACTCAATTCTTTTTTTCGAATGTTAGAGGCTCTTGCAGATACCTCCAAAATGTGGACGTCTTTTCAGTCTAAGTAGTGTTGTGTTTTTATATTTTTACAAGAGCATCATTTTATACTTAATGGATTCGTAAAAAGTTCATCAGGAGACCGAGGGCAGGTAAGCCTCAGTTATCATACTTAGCACAGATCAGAATGAGTCTAAAATAATTGAGGCATTATTTTAGACTCATTCTGACATCATTAAATTTTGACAAATTTATAAAGAGAAGTTAGGAGCTCCCTGTGAAATCAAGAAAATTGAACATATGGCAGACCTTGGCATCTTAGTATTTAGTCAGGATCTAAAAGGGCTTTTTACAGGAGCGGCCCAGACAATAATGCAGATCATGCTCAAAAAAAAGCCCATGTTTTACTATCAAAGGAACCTCAACAAAAGTAACGATTGAGGGTGGAGATCTATTTGATCTTATGGTCTCTTGGCTAGGTGAAATACTCTATCTTTTCGCTGGCGAAAAGGAAGTGGCTATAAGTATTAAAATTGATACCATTCCCACCTCTTATATTGAGGCTATGTTGAAGGTTCTCTCATTTGGTCCTGCTTTTTATGAAATCAAGGCAGTTATTTATCATCAAATCCAAGTAATTAAAAATAATGATAAATGGGAAGCAAGGATTATTTTTGATTTATAAAAATTGTAAAATAATATACCTTTAACAAATATATCTTATCTTATTTTCTATGTCCATACTAAAATTTTATGTAACTATTCAGCAATGTAACCGGGGTGAAAGATCCCGGCGTTTATTATAGAAATAACTTTCATCGCAGTTACTTAGAAGCAATTTCAATGATCATCCGTATCAGAGTAGGTATTCATTTCCTTTAGCATCTTTTTTGTAATCTTGCATGCTTTATCATATCTTATCAGACCCTTGTCAAGGAAGTCATCGGTTTGATTTTTGTTGACTTCCACAAATACGGCTTTTAATATAACGACCCTCTGATCAACAGCAGTTAATTGAGCATCTAATGAATCGTTATTATCATCTGCTGGCACAGAAGGGATTCCCATTAACATGCCCCAATATAGATTCTCTACATCTGGCAAGGCTCCAGGCTGACTAAAATCAACAGAATCCTTGAAATCATGGTAGGCCTTAATAAAGGCATCAGGATTGCTCATTTTTATTTTCCATAAATAGTGTCTGAATAAAGACTGCTAATTCTTTCAATTTCTGTGCCAGTCTCAAATCTTAATCCTCAAAATACTTAATGTATTCCTGCGACTAGAATTTTTGCCTTCCTTGATACTGGAAAAATTTTCTGATTTTAGTTTGGATGCTAAATAGTTATTGAGTATACAATCTATTAAAATAGTAGTAATCTACTATTCATGCCTATCAAAAGCAAGACTTATTGAACAAAACAAAGGAGAGATTTAAGCGGGAAAATTAAATCCATGATATTTCCTCAAATACTTAAACATCTCATTATTCTCCTGATGATTCCAGTACTTTTTAATGCCTGCATGAGCAGGAGGCATCATCTTCCTGATGAATTTAATAAGCTTCAAAAACTTGAACCTTTATCCAGGCCCTATGAGATCAATGGAAAATGGTATTATCCTTTAGCTTCATCACATGGTTTTAAACAAATAGGATATGCATCCTGGTATGGAGCCGATTTTCATGGAAAAAGAACAGCCAATGGTGAAATATATAACATGTATAAATTAAGTGCTGCTCATAAGACTCTTCCCCTTGGAACCTATCTTAAGGTACACAATCTCTCCAATGATAAAAAAATTGTTATCAGGGTTAATGATCGTGGCCCCTTTATAAAAGGAAGGGTTATTGACCTTTCTTATGCGGCAGCAAAAAAACTGGATATTCTTTTATCAGGAATTGCTAAAGTAAAGATTGAATCTATTGTGCCCAATCGTTCTCAATCACATTCAACTTTAGGCTATAACAATAATAAGATGAATAGCGGGATAGAGAAAACAGGTTTTGTTGTTCAAGTAAGCGCCTTCAAAATGATGAAAAATGCATACAAACTAGCCAATAATCTGAAAAAACATTTTAAATCGGTAGATCTAATACTAAGCCATAAGAATGATGGTGATTTTTATAAAGTATGGGTTACCAATATTTTTATTTTAGAAAATGCTCATAAGGTTACGAGACAATTAAAAAAAATGGGTTTTAATGATGCCTTTATTCTTTGCCAGTAGCTGTATTTATTTTTTCTCGTAAAATCCCGGATATCCTGAACACAACAACTCTCCTGGCTCTCAATTGCAGATCTTCTGCAGTCTGCGGATTCCTTCCCCTTCGAGCGGCCTTGTGTTTTACCATGAATTTGCCAAAACCGCTTATGAGAATGTCTTCTTCCTCTTCCAATGTATGTTTAATAATTTCGAGTAGACTTTCTATTGCATTACGAGATTGTTTTTTACTCATACCAACTTGAGAATAAATGCTGTTAATAATATCTTCTTTGGATAAAGTCACTTAAGATTCCTCTCATTAGAGTTTGCATGACATCTCAAATAATATATGCCTGATTTTGGGAAACTAGTGTAGTATCATGTATCAAATGTTTAATGTGAAAGAAAGTGGAATACCTCCCATGTTATTCCTGTAAACACGGCAATCCAGTATTCCTGGCTGCTTTGGCTTTTCTGGATTCCCGCATTCGCGGGAATGACGGCCATATTTGCGAGATTATATAAATGACATGACATTAGTCTAGAATGATACAAATATATGAGGCATCCTTTTGCACCACCCCTGATGGAGAATCCTCCAGGGAATATGTATAAGCCGTCACGGCCTTGGACTCAAAAGGCACCCAAAAAAATTGTAAAAAGACATAGTTACTCATGGTAAGAGTGGTGTCAAGGCTTTTATGCGCTTAGAGCATTGAAATCATATCAATTTTATTGAAATATAAGATTTTTGTCTTAGGAGTTGTCCGGAAGTGACTTGAACATCTCGCATCTCATATTCAGGTCATTTTTGGCTATCTTTTCCTTTAATTTTCGGTCAACAAAATCAGGGATAAGACCGCTTATATCGCCTCCTAATTTGGCGGCCTCCTTTATCAATGTGGAGCTGGTATAAAACCATTTATAATCAGTCATCAAAAAGATTGACTGGACATCACGATTAAATTTACGATTTATTAATGCCATTTGGAACTCATATTCAAAATCTGAAAGCGCACGAAGGCCTCTTAATATAACATTTGCATTTTTTTTAACAGCATAATCTACAACCAGGCCATCAAATGTATCAACTTCGATATTATGAAGCCCATTTACTGCCTTGCCTATCATATCGATTCTTTCATCCAGAGTAAAAAAAGGACGTTTTTGAGGATTATTTAAAATAGCAATGACCAACTTATCAAATATTTTAACCGCACGTTTAACAATACTTAAATGTCCGTTGGTTATTGGATCAAAAGTTCCTGGGTAGATAGCGATTCTTCCGCTCATACTTTTTTCCTCATTTTTTTGTAGATATTTATTTTTGTATCTCCATATATCCTTATGTCAGACATCTCTAAATCGCCATAGAAGGAAGATAAAACCTCATGTTTAGAAGATTCTGCAATAACTTTCGCATTAGCAGAAAGGATTTTTCCTTCAGAGAGCTGTTCTAATAAAGATGGTAAATAATCCTTTCTATAGGGAGGATCAATAAAAACCAAATAAAAAGTTTTATATTTGAATAAATGATTTTGTAATAGGCCTTTTTTTAGATCTCTTCGTAAAATTTGGCCTATATCTACATAACCACATTGAACAAGATTTTTTTTTATAAGGTTTATTGCCTTTTGAGAATTATCAATAAACAGGGCATTCTTCGCGTTACGACTTAAGGCCTCAAGGCCTAAACTGCCAATGCCGGCAAAGAGATCCAGAACTTTCATGTTGCTCAAATCATGACCTATGATATTAAAGATAGCCTCTCTGACACGATCTGATGTCGGCCGGGTATTCAACCCCTTGGGAGGGAATAAATTTCTGCCACTTATATGTCCGCCTGTAATCCTCATTAAATATAGTGTAAAATTTGAGCCTGACAACAAAATTGGTCAGATAAGCACAGACCTCGAAAGAAGATGTTTTGTAATGGTTTCAATGTATTTGTGGTATCTTGGGGATTCAAATTTGGGCCTGATACATAAATAGTGCCTGAACAAAGACTATCTTTTCGAAGTCTGATTTCGTGACAGACCTTAGGTTTGTTTGATCTGAAAATGCAAAATTCGGCATCGTTCCTAACCTAAAGTTCCTCATTAATTGGGGGGGGGATTCTCCATGTCAAAACCACTTGAGGTTTTTCTTTTATGTATGCGATATATAGTTAATATTGGTCCTAATATAATATAGGTTGTCGCTATAAAAAATAGCATTATTTTAGGTTTATAGGCAATTACCAGCAAGATCAGGATTACAGTCACCAAGACATTGAACGGCTTCTGCCGTTTAAAATTAAATTCTTTAAAACTCAAATAATCAACAGTACTTACCATCAAGAAAGACAAGATATAGATCATTATAATAACAAGAATATCCTTAAAACCTGTTAATCCGCCAATGGTAGAAGTAAAAAGGATTAATGACGAAATAAAGCTGGCTGCTATGGGAATAGGCAGCCCTTTAAAATAGTTGGCTTCAACACTGCTTTTTTGAACATTAAAACGAGCCAATCGCAGAGCTCCACAGATCACATACATAAAACAAGCCAACCATCCCAGACGTCCAAATGGTTCCAGTGCCCATTCAAAAGCCAATATCGCTGGAGCCACTCCAAATGCTACCAAATCGGACAAAGAATCATATTCTGTCCCAAACTGGCTTGTGGTATTTGTAAAACGGGCAACCCTGCCATCAAGACCATCCAGAAAACATGCAATAATAATGGCAATTGCTGCTGTTTCATAGGCCCCCTGAATACTCGATATAATTGCATAGAATCCGCAAAACAGACTTGCGGAAGTGATTAAATTGGGGATAACGTAAATACCCTTCTTGCTTGCAAGCCGATGATTCATATTGTATTTTGCCCTCATGTTCAATATCCTATTATTGTAGTTCCAGCTTTTACCTTTTGTCCGACCTTGACAATAATCTTACTATCTTCAGGAAGAAAGACCTCTAATCTTGAACCAAACCGAATAAGACCAAAGCGTTGACCTGCTTTCATCTCTTCTTCCTTTTTAACCCAACAGACAATCCTTCTTGCAATTAGACCCGCGATCTGAATAACCGCAATCTTTCTGCCATCCATGGCTTCCAAAATAATTAGATTATTTTCATTTAGCTGGGATGCCTTATCCAAATTTGCTGAAAAAAATTTACCTGGGTTATAGGTGATGTTTTTTATTGTGCCAGTAATGGGACTCCTGTTAACATGAACATTAAATATAGTCATAAAAATGCTGATTTTAACCGCTGGTTGGTTAATTGGGTTTTGGCTATTATTAATGGTTCTGATCTCAATTATTTTTCCATCTGCCGGTGTTAGAACCGCATTCCCTGCAGCATCATGGTATCGTTCAGGATCTCTGAAAAAATAGACAATAAATAAGCTTAGAATTCCTGTACAGATAGCCAAATAAATTGCTCCTGTCCAAATAAGAATACAGGTTACAAGAGATGATATCAAAATAAAAGGCAGCCCTTCTTTTGCCACTGGCCATTTATTATTAATGTGCGCATGATTAACCGCATGGCCTTGAGGGACATTTATTTCACTCTTATTAAAATCAGATTCCATAAATTATGATCTTCCAAATATACTTTTTGGATTGAATAGCATATTGTTTTTTACTGATTATTATATTGCTTGCCTGATCTTTGTCAACATAGGAATCTTTTTTGATGCTACCTCAAGGATATGAATCCCGTTTATTTTAAGTATCAGGAAAAATGATTTTGTGAAAGATATTTATTGACACGAATATCAGGAGGGTTCAGATAGCAAGGCTCCAGGAGATCAGGATCATCGAAATCTTTTGCATTGAATCTCTTTAATCCAATAGAACCGGTTGTAATGGACTTGAGCCCCCAACAATGGGCAGGGGCCATATGAGCCTTGGAGCCAAAACTTTGTTTAAGTATCTCTACCTGCTTAGTAAAATTATTACCTATAAAAACTGTTGGGGTCTTTAAATACTTAGATAGATCAAAGATGTTGATAGACTCATCGTATCGAGTCCTTTCAAGTTCCGATTTTCTATTCCATCTAAATTGTGCAGTAAAGAGTTCTTCTTTCCTGGAATCGAGGACAGGAGTTATAAGGCTGTCCGGACAATAAAATTGATTAGCCATACCCTCCATTGTAGAAACACCAATAATAGGGATATCCAGCCCATGGCATAAACCCTTGGCAAAGGCAAGGCCAAGCCTCAGTCCGGTAAAACTTCCAGGCCCACGGGCTACAATAATCCCTTGCAGATCTTTGACTTTAAAGCCTCCCGAAGTAATGATAAAATCAAAAGATGCCAGCAGGGGATTAAAATTACGATCACCTTTTGATAGTTCATAATTTGCCAGAACATTTCCATCTTTGCTTAAAAGGGACAGACTGAATGCAAAAGATGATGTATTAATACTTAAAATCATTTCCAATATTATCCAAATAGCTTCTGAAAGACATTCATACGGTCAAGATCATTATATGTTATAGTAAGCATCAAGGCAATTAAAGCAAAAAAACCGGCTTTCATTGCCCATTCCCGGGTTTTTTGTCCAAGCGGCCGGCCTAAAAGTAATTCTAATAGAAGAAATATAATAACGCCACCATCGAGGATAGGGATCGGGAAGAGGTTAATAATCCCTAAATTAACACTTATGATGGCTGTAAAAGGTATCAGATTCAGATAACTCTTTTGAGCCAGTTCCCCTGTCATTTGACCTATCAAGATTGGTCCTCCTATGTTGTTAAAGGGGATCTTGCCCTGGAAAATCTTACCTAACAAGACACAAGTCAACTTAATCCATCTCCATGTCTCTTTAAAGCTCTCTTCAAAGGCCTGGAAGATTCCTGTTTCCAGGGTATTCATTTTACCTGTGGAAATAATCCCTATTAATTTTGTTTTAATTTCTTCACCAAATTCATTTTTTAAAGTACCTGTTTTCGGTATAATGTTTATATCAAGTATTTTATCACCACGTTGAACTGTGAGTGTTACGGGTTCATCACCACTGGATTGCACATGTCCTTTTATATCAGACCAATTATTTAATGGTCGGCCTTGAATTGCAATAATCAAGTCACCTTTTTCCAGACCGGCCTTTTGAGCGGGGGAATTTTCTCTAACCTGACCAATCTCGGTACTCATAACCTTAATGCCGGATACAATATGAATTCCTGAAAAAAGTAGAAAGGCTAAAACAAGATTGAAAATTGGACCCGCAGCTACAATGGCAATCCTCTGAAACACCGGTTTTTTGTTAAAGGCCCTTTCCTCTTCTTCTGGTGATAAATCTAATGGGTCGTCATCATTGGGATCTTCTTCACCCAACATTTTCACAAACCCGCCTAAAGGAAAAAAACGAATGGAGTACTCTGTTTCACCCATATCCTTTTTTAATAATATCGGACCAAAACCTAAAGCGAATTTTTCTACTTTAACACCATAAAATTTAGCTACCAAAAAATGCCCTAGCTCATGAAAGAATATGAGCATTCCAAGCACCAGGATAAAAGGAATTAAATAATATGTAATAATAGTCATATCTTTGCCTCATATAGGAATTAAGTCGTGCCCGAACGAAAACTGTTTTTTCGAAGTCTGCGCTTATCTTGTCAATCTCTGCATCAGATAAGAATTTTAATCCTCAAAATACCCAATCTATTTCTGCGGTTAAAATTTTGATCTGTCCTTGACAAAAAATCCTGGTTTTCTTTCAAACACTAAGAATATCAATTGCAAAAAAACAAGTTGGATGGACTTGTGAAAAATCTATAAAACAGGCCGGGGAGGATTAATAACACTCATCCGCCTCGTAAGCAACACTTATTTTGTGACAGACCCTAAGAACGGAAAATACATGAAATTTGCAATAAGAGTGCCAGTAAGTCACTCAATATAATATTATCAATCCCCATGCCCTGGAAGGTAGAATAAAAGATGAAAGATGCTAATACATTTAATGTCTTCAGGATTAGCATTTGTATATGGGAAAAGATCTGTGGCCAAAATTGGCCTTTTAATATGTTTTTTGAAAGCGATAAATACTTTATTAAAGATCTTTAATAAATTTCAGGGCATATTTACGCGCCCATGAATCCGCTTCCAAAACAGTATCAATGCTATCAAGTGATACTATCTTATGAGATGCCATCGTCTTTGAAATAACATTGGGGATATCAAGGAATCGAATATTTTCATTGAGAAAAGATTCCACTGCAATTTCATTTGCTCCATTAAGAACAACTGGCATGGTTCCACCATGTTTAGCAGCCTGTAATGCCAAGGCCAGACATGGAAAAATTTCCATGTCCGGCCTCTTAAAGGTAAGACTGCCAATCTGATCAAGATCCACTGGAGGAAGGTCATTTTTCAAATGGCGGGGAAAAGAAAGGGCATAAGAAATAGGAAGCATCATATCAGGTATCCCTAACTGGGCAATAACTGAGCCATCAGTATATTCAACCATAGAATGAATAATACTTTGAGGATGAATGAGGATAGAGATCTGTTCCATTTCAAGATCAAAGAACCATTTAGCTTCAATTGCCTCAAATCCTTTGTTCATCATGGTCGCCGAATCAATGCTGATTTTTTTGCCCATACTCCAATTTGGATGTTCGAGTGCCTGTGCGGGTGTCACTGAAACCATGTCATTTAAAGATTGGTCTCTGAATGGTCCTCCTGATGCAGTCAGGATTACTCTGCTAAGGTCCTTTCTTGGATGCCCTTGAAGGGACTGGAGAATAGCACTGTGCTCACTATCTATAGGCAGGACCGAAACCCCCATTTCTTTGGCCTTGTTCATAACCAGCGGTCCAGCCATGACCATGGTTTCCTTATTGGCTAAAGCTATATTTTTGGCTGCGCAAATACCTGCATATGTTGGTAAAAGACCTGCTGCTCCGGTCATTGCAGAAATAAGAGTATCTATCTCATCCATAGTAGCCAAGCGCTCATAGCCTTTACTACCAAACAAAATATCCGGAATTCGATTTGGATTGAGCCTTTTTTTTAGCATAAGGGCAAGATTCTCATCCAGAACCGCGACTGCTTTAGGATGAAAAGTTTCAATCTGTTCTGCGAGAAGTTCAATGTTCTTACCTGCTCCTAGGGCAATAACTTTATATTTCTCAGGATTATTTTTTATTACCCTAAGTGTAGTTACTCCAATAGAACCGGTAGACCCTAATATCGTTATTTTTTTCATGTTGGCCCATATTTGGTTATGATTAATCGAAATATTTGCTAAAAGCTATAATAAGGTTATTTTTTGATTTCTGGTTTGCAATACATATCCCCCAAGAAAAAACATTATAATCTTATCTCAAATTCAGGTATATATAGAGAATCGGAATTGAAAAAATAAGGCCATCAATCCTATCCAGGATGCCACCATGACCTGGAAGAATAGTCCCTGAATCTTTGATACCATGATTTCGTTTTAGCATCGATTCAGATAAATCACCAATCTGACTGATAACAGAAAGGCTTAGTATCAGAGCAAATGTCTTGGGATTAAAGGTATCAATATGAGTAATTTTAAGAAAAATGTTGCCAAACATCAGACTGCTTATTAAGCTTCCTACAGCACCTTCCCATGTCTTTTTAGGGCTTATTGCCTTATATAATTTATGTTTACCAAAAAATCGTCCAAAATAGAATCCTCCTGTATCAGTCGCGAAAATAACAACCAGCAGAAAAGCAATCCATATTTTACCATTAGGCATAATATCGATTAGTATTAGCATGGCCAAAGGAATTACCAGATAAAAAGGTCCCATAGCAGCCATGCCTATCTCGGATGTAACAGCTTGCTGTTTGGTGGAAGGATTTAACATATACCAAACCATGGGGATAAAGACCCATAAAGTAAGGATTGCTGGCGCGAGTAAAATTTTGTGTAAATAAATTATCTGAAATAATAAAAAGGCCACTAAGAAGCTTGTTATCTTGATGATTTTAGGAAGATCAGGTGAGGTAATAGCATAAAACTCTTCAAGAGATAGCAGGGATATAAGGTAAAGAAAAAGGTAAAATAGCCAGCGAGGTCCAAAGCCAATCATAAAGACCAGGAGAGGAATAGCCACTAAGGCTGTTAGCCAACGCTTTAAATGCATTCTTTCAAGATTCTCCCAAACAACACCGTTCATTCAAATTTTAAGGATAGTATTTTTTTAACCGCATTACATTGAGTGTTTTGAGAATTCAAATTTGAACAAAACGTAACAATTGTAAAAATTCACCGATCGTGAATCGAGACTATTTAAATTCCGCCAAAGCGCCGCTCCCTTTTCTGAAATACATTTATGGCCTTAATAAATTCATTCCTACCAAAATCCGGCCAAAGGGTGGGGGTGAGATAGAGCTCGGAATAGGCAATCTGCCAGAGTAAAAAATTACTAATTCTTTGTTCTCCACTGGTTCTGATAAGTAGATCCGGATCAGGCATTCGGGGAGCATATAAATATTCCGCCAACAATTTCTCGGTAATCTGTTCAGGGGCTATGTAGCCGTCCTGTATCTTTGCAGCTATTGTCTTTAATGCGTCAACAATCTCTTGACGGCCGCCGTAACTAAGGGCCAAGGTCAGTACCATCTCTTTTCCTGACGATGTCTGATCTATAACCTTAAAGAGAGTTTTCCTTGTATTTTTATGTAATTTTTCAAGCCTTCCTATGCTCCTTAAAGAGATGCCATTCCTCTGCATCTCCTTAACTTCACTTAGGAGATAGTTATTTAACAGATTCATTAATGCATCAACTTCAAGGGTAGGCCTCTGCCAATTTTCTTCGGAGAAAGCGTAGAGAGTTAACCACTGAATCCCTATTTCACGACTGGTTCTTACAACCTTCCTGACTGCCTGAGCTCCCTTTTGATGACCTCTAATCCGGCCAAAGCTCCTGTTTTGTGCCCATCGGCCATTACCATCCATTATAATAGCTATATGTTTGGGTAAGTTATTAGGATCAATTGAGGTCATAATGAAATTTCTGGATTGTCGTAAA